>NZ_JBHEMO010000022.1:0-45662 GCF_046262535.1 Jatrophihabitans sp.
TCGGGGACGGCGCCGACGCCGACACCGACATCGGCCCGCTGATCACCGCCGAGCACCGCGACAAGGTGGCCGGCTACATCGCGGCCGGCGCCGAGTCCGGAGCGTCGGTGGTCGTCGACGGCCGGGAGGCCGAGCTGCCCGCGGACGGGTTCTTCCTCGGCAGCACGCTGCTCGACCACGTCAAGCCCGAGATGAGCGTCTACACCGACGAGATCTTCGGTCCGGTGCTCTCGGTCGTCCGCGCCGACACCTACGAAGAGGCGGTCGCGCTGATCAACTCGCACGAGTACGCGAACGGCACCGCCATCTTCACCCGCGACGGCGGCGCCGCCCGGCGGTTCCAGTTCGACGTCGAGGTCGGCATGGTCGGCATCAACGTGCCGATCCCGGTACCGGTCGCGTACTACTCGTTCGGCGGGTGGAAGGGCTCGCTGTTCGGCGACACCCACATGTACGGCCCGGAGGGCATCAACTTCTACACCCGCGGCAAGGTGGTCACCTCGCGGTGGCCCGACCCGGCCACGTCCCAGATCGACCTCGGCTTCCCAAGGACGCGATAACCATGGCCTCACCGCTGGACGGCATTCCGCAGGACAAGGAGACGGTCAAGAATCTCGACCGCGCGCACGTGTTCCACTCGTGGTCTGCGCAGGGGCTCATCGACCCGCTGCCGATCGCGTCGGCGCAGGGCTCCTACTTCACTGACTACGACGGCAACCGCTACCTGGACTTCTCGTCGCAACTGGTGAACGTCAACATCGGCTACCAGCACCCGCGGTTGATCGCAGCAATAGCCGAATACGCCCAGCAGGCGACGACGATCTCGCCCGCGTTCGCCAACGCCGCCCGCAGCGAAGCGGCCCGGCTGATCAGCGAGGTCGCGCCCGGGGACCTGAACCGCATCTTCTTCACCAACGGCGGCGCCGAGGCGACCGAGAACGCGTTGCGCATGGCCAAGCTGCACACCGGCCGGCACAAGGTGTTCGCCGCCTACCGCAGCTACCACGGTGCGACGGCCGGCGCCATCTCGATGACCGGCGACCCGCGCCGCTGGGGCGCCGAACCGGCGATGCCCGGCATCGTGCACTACTGGGGCCCGTACCCGTACCGCTCCACGTTCCACTCGAGCACGCCGGAGGAGGAGACCGAGCGCGCCCTGCAGCACCTGCGCGACCTGATCATGGTCGAGGGCGCCCAGACGGTGGCCGCCATCATTCTCGAGACGGTGGTCGGCACCAACGGCGTCCTCGTGCCGCCGCCGGGCTACCTGCAGGGGCTCCGGGACATCTGCACCGAGTTCGGCATCGTGATGATCGCCGACGAAGTGATGGCCGGCTTCGGCCGGTGCGGCGAGTGGTTCGCCGTCGACCACTGGGGCGTGACGCCCGACCTGATCACCTTCGCGAAAGGTGTGAACTCCGGATACATCCCGCTCGGCGGGGTCCTGATCAACGACGCGATCGCGGCCACCTTCGACCAGCGGGTGTACCCGGGCGGGCTGACCTACTCCGGTCACCCGCTGGCCTGTGCCAGCGCCGTCGCGTCGATGAACATCTTCAAGGACGAGGGCATCATCGACAACGCCCGCCGGCTCGGCGCCGACGTCATCGGCCCCGAGCTGGCCAAGATCGCCGACCGGCACCCGTCCGTCGGTGAGGTCCGCGGGCTCGGCGTCTTCTGGGCCGTCGAGCTGGTCCGCAACCGCGACACCCGCGAGCCGCTCGTGCCCTACAACGCGGCCGGGGCCGACGCCGCGCCGATGAACGAGTTCGCCGCGGCCTGCAAGCAGCGTGGCATGTGGCCGATGACCCACTTCAACCGCACGCACGTGGTGCCGCCGTGCACCGCGACCGAGCAGGAGGTCCGCGAGGGCCTGGCAATTCTGGACGAAGCGCTCGAGGTCGCCGACGGCTACTACGCCGACTGACCAACCGTTACCCCGTCGAAATCTTCAACCAGCAAGATTCCACATCTTCGTAGGAACTGGAGATAGAGCAATGGCAGTTGTACGGGCCGCGATAACGCAGGTCGCCTGGACGGGCGACAAAGAGACGATGATCAAGCGTCACGAGGAGCTGATGCGCGACGCCGCGGCCGACGGCGTGCAGATCATCGGCTTCCAGGAACTCTTCTACGGTCCGTACTTCGGGATCGTTCCGGACCAGAAGTACTACGCCTACGTCGAGACGATTCCCGGGCCCACCACCGAGCGCTTCCAGGCACTGGCCAAAGAGCTGAACATGGTCGTCGTCCTGCCGATCTATGAGGTCGAGAACGAAGGCGAGTACTACAACACCGCCGCGGTCATCGACGCCGACGGCAGCCTGCTCGGCAAGTACCGCAAGCACCACATCCCGAACCTCCCGCAGTTCTGGGAGAAGTTCTACTTCCGCCCGGGCAACCTCGGCTACCCGGTGTTCAACACCGCGGTCGGCCGGGTCGGCGTGTACATCTGCTACGACCGGCACTTCCCCGAAGGATGGCGTGAGCTCGGGCTGAACAACGCGCAGATCGTGTTCAACCCGTCGGCAACCAAGCCCGGCCTCTCCAACCGGCTGTGGGACATCGAGCAGCCGGCCGCGGCCGCGAACAACCAGTACTTCATCGCCGCCAACAACCGGATCGGCCGCGAGTACGAGGAGTTCGGCGAGGACGCGGTCACGTTCTACGGGACGTCCTACTTCGTCGACCCGCGCGGCAACTTCGTCGGTGAGCGCGCCTCCCAGGACAAGGAGGAGTTGCTCACCCGCGACCTCGACCTCGACGAGATCACCCAGGCCCGCAACGACTGGCAGTTCTACCGCGACCGCCGCCCCGACTCGTACACGAGGACCACGCAACCGTGACGACTCTCATCAAGGGCGGGACGGTCGTCTCGGCCACCGGGTCGTCGTTGCAGGACGTGCTGGTCGACGGTGAGATGATCGCCGCTTTGTTGGCCCCGGGCTCGAGCGCGCTGGGCCCGATCAACGCCGACACGGTCATCGACGCCACCGGCAAGTACGTGATCCCGGGCGGCATCGACGCTCACACGCACATGGAGATGCCGTTCGGCGGCACGCAGGCCTCGGACACCTTCGAGACGGGCACCCGCGCGGCGGCATGGGGCGGCACCACCACGATCGTCGACTTCGTGGTGCAGGCCCACGGCCAGCGGGTTCAGGACCAGGTCGCCCTGTGGCACGAGAAGGCGGGCGGCAACTGCGCCGTCGACTACGCCTTCCACCAGATCATCGGCGAGGTCAACGACGAGTCGCTCAAGGCGATGGACGAGTTGATCGGCGAGGGCATCACCAGCTTCAAGCTGTTCATGGCCTATCCGGGCGTCTTCCTGTCCAGCGACGGGCAGATCCTGCAGGCCATGCAGACCGCGGCCGGCAACGGCGGGCTGATCATGATGCACGCCGAGAACGGCTCAGCCATCGACGTCCTCGTCCAGCAGGCGCTCGAGCGTGGCGACACCGCCCCGTACTTCCACGGCATCACCCGCCCCTGGCAGACCGAGCAGGAGGCCACCCACCGCGCGGTCATGCTGGCCGACATCACCGGCGCGCCCCTGTACGTGGTGCACGTGTCGGCCAAGCAGGCGCTCGCCCGCATCGCCGAAGCCCGCAATGCCGGCCAGAACGTATTCGGCGAGACCTGCCCGCAATACCTCTACCTCTCGCTCGAGGAGAACCTCGGGGCGCCGGGCTTCGAAGGCGCCAAGTGGGTGTGTTCGACTCCTTTGCGATCACGCGCGCAGGGGCACCAGGACGAGCTGTGGAACTACATCCGCACCGGTGACGTCACCACCGTCTCAACCGACCACTGCCCGTTCTGCATGAAGGACCAGAAGGAGATGGGGATCGGCAACTTCGCCAAGATCCCCAACGGCATCGGATCGGTCGAGCACCGGCTCGACCTGCTGTTCCAGGGGGTCGCCGACAAGCGGATCTCCCTCGAGCGGTGGGTCGATGTCTGCTGCACGACCCCGGCGCGGATGTTCGGCCTGTACGGCAAGAAAGGCGTGCTGGCCCCGGGGGCCGACGCCGACATCGTCGTGTACGACCCGAACGGCCACACGTCCATCGGTATCGGCGAGGGGCGCACCCACCACATGAACATGGACTACTCGGCCTGGGAGGGTTGGGAGATCGACGGCCATGTGGACGTGGTGCTCTCGCGCGGCACAATGATCAAGGACGACACCGGCTATGTCGGCGCCAAGGGCCACGGGCAGTTCGTCAAGCGCAGTCTGTCGCAGAACCTGATCTGAGGACGCAGTGGACTTCGGCGTAGTTCTGCAGAACGATCCTCCCGCCGCGCGGGTGGTCGAGCTGGCCCGGCAGGCGGAACTGCTCGGGTTCACCCACGTCTGGACGTTCGACTCGCACCTGCTCTGGCAGGAGCCCTACGTCGTCTACAGCCAGATCCTGGCCAACACCCGCAAGGTGATGGTCGGCCCGATGGTGACGAACCCGGCCACCCGCGACTGGACCGTCACCGCGTCGCTGTTCGCGACGCTGAACGAGATGTTCGGCAACCGGACGATCTGCGGCATCGGCCGAGGCGATTCGGCCGTGCGGGTGATCAACGGCAAGCCGGTGACGCTGGCCGACCTGCGCGAATCGATCAGCGTCATCCGGGCCCTGGCGAACGGGCAGCAGGCGTCGTACAAGGGCAACCTGCTGCAATTCCCGTGGTCCGAGGGATCGGCCCTGCCGATCTGGGTCGCCGCGTACGGGCCGAAGGCGCTGGCCCTGGCCGGCGAGGTCGCCGACGGGTTCATCCTGCAGCTGGCCGATCCCGACATCACCGCCTGGTCCATCGCGGCGGTGCGCAAGGCCGCGGCCGACGCAGGGCGCGATCCGTCCTCGGTGACGATCTGCGTTGCCGCCCCCGCCTACGTCACCGACCGCTCCGACGCCGGTCTCGCGCACGGCCGTGATCAGTGCCGGTGGTTCGGCGGCATGGTCGGCAACCACGTCGCCGACATCGTCGCCCGGTACGGGACCGACGGGGCCGCTGTGCCGCAGGCGCTGTCGGACTACATCGCCGGGCGCAAGGACTACGACTACAACCAGCACGGCAAGGCCGGCAACACCCACGCCGACTTCGTCCCCGACGACGTCATAGACCGGTTCTGCCTCATCGGACCGGTCGAGCACCAGGTGGCCCGGTTGCAGGAACTCGAAGGGCTCGGGGTCGACCAGTTCGCCCTGTACCTGCAGCACGACGCCAAGGCCGAGACGCTCGCGGCGTACGGCGACAAGGTCCTGCCCGCGGTGAACGTGCGCAAGGCCGCCAAGGCGTGACAACACTGCCGGGTACGGGGGCGGCACCTCGGGTGGGACGTGCGGTCGGCCGCGCCCTGCTCGTCGCCCTCGGCATCGCGGCCGTCTCCGCGATGTGGGAGGCGTACAAATCGTGGGGCCCGGCCGACGGGGTGAAGCTCTTCGGCGCGCGGGTGCTCCCCCGCACGACCGACGCGGCGATACCGCACCTGTCGCGGATCTGGCACGCGTTCGGGTCGAAGGAAACCGGCGGGGCGATCACGCTCGGCCCGTCCAAGACGGTGTTGCAGTCGGTGACCGACTCGGCGTTGAACACGCTGGGCTGGTCGGCGGCCGGCTTCGCGATCGGCGTCGTCGTCGGCATGCTGCTGGCCCTGCTGATGGACCGGTTGGTGATCGCCGAGCGCGCGCTCATGCCCTATGTCGTGCTCAGCCAGACCGTCCCGCTCATCGCCCTCGCGCCGCTGGTCACCAAGTGGGGCCAGGGTTCCAAGCTCGGCTCGTACGAGTGGCAGCCGTGGAACTCGGTGGCGGTGATCGCCGCCTACCTCGCGTTCTTCCCCGTCGCCGTCGGCATGGTCCGCGGATTGAAGTCGCCATCGGCCGTGCACTCCGACTACTTCCGTTGCTCGGCCGCGGGCTGGTGGAAGACGCTCGTCCGGCTCAAGCTGCCGTCCTCGGTCCCCTTCCTCGTCCCCGCCTTGCGGCTGGCGGCGGCCGGCGCCGTCATCGGCACTATCGTCGCCGAGATCTCAACAGGGCTGGACGGGGGCATCGGACGCTTGATCATCACGTACTCACAACAGGCGACGGGCGACCCGTCCCGCGTCTATGCCGCAGTCATCGGGGCTGCGGTGCTCGGCCTGGTTGCGGCCGCCGCCGTCACCGTGTTCGACATCGCCCTGTGGCGCTATCACCGAGGAGCCACGACGCGATGAGCGAGTTGCAGCGCCCCGCCGTCGAGGTGCGCGGCGTCAGCAAGACGTTCGCACTGCGCCGGGACTCCGTCGTCGCGCTGCAGGACATCGACCTCACGATCGGCCGCGGCGAGTTCGTGTCGCTCATCGGGCCGTCCGGCTGCGGCAAGTCGACGCTGCTGCGCATCATCGCCGACTTGTTGCAACCGTCCGCCGGCGAGGTGCAGGTCAACGGCAAGACGGCGCGCAAGGCCCGCCTCGACCAGGACTACGGCATCGCGTTCCAGCAGGCGGGGCTGCTGGACTGGCGCACCGTGCAGGCCAACATCGAGCTGCCGCTCGAGTTGCACGGCGTCGACCGGGCCAAGCGCCGGGCCCGCGCTCTCGAGCTCATCGAACTCGTCGGGCTGTCCGACTTCGCGAAGCACCGTCCCCCCCAACTGTCCGGCGGCATGCAGCAGCGGGTCGCGATCGCCCGCGCGCTCGCCGAGAGCCCGACGCTGCTTCTGATGGACGAGCCGTTCGGCGCGCTGGACGAGATGACCCGCGAGCGCATGCAGAACGAGCTGGTGCGCATCGGCGGCGAGACCGGCGCGGCGGTGGTGTTCGTAACCCACTCGATCCCGGAGGCGGTGTTCCTGTCCGAGCGCGTGGTCGTCATGTCACCCCGGCCCGGACGGATCGCCGAGGTCGTGGGCGTGAACCTCGGCCCCCGCACCGACGACACCCGGGAAGCGCCGCACTTCTACGCCGCGATCACCCAGGTACGGGAGGCGCTGCGCGGTCGTCCGGTACCGGAGACGGTCGAGGTCGGCGTCACGGTCGACCAGGCCGCCCAACAACGAGCGCAGGGCGCACTGTGAGGACGGCCCCGTGAACGGCGGCGGGCGGCGCGCGGCTGCGGTGGTGCTGCCGCCGATCCTCTTCGGCGTGCTCTTCCTGCTCGGCTGGCAGTTGTTCGTGCGCGCCGCCAACGTCCGGACGTTCGTGCTGCCGGCGCCGAGCGACATCTGGGCCTCGACCAAGGAAGCGCACTCGAGGATCTTCGACGCGGCCCAGAACAGTGGGACGAACGCGCTCGTCGGCCTGCTCGTCGGTCTGATCCTCGGCGTCCTGCTGGCCGCGCTGGCCACGCGGGTGCCGGTACTCGGCGGAGCCATCACGCCGCTGGTCGCCGGTCTGGCGGCCATGCCCATCGTCGCCCTGGCTCCGCTGCTGAACGACATGTACTCGCCGCTGTCGCCGCTGCCCCGCCGCGAGGTCGTGGCGATCAGCGCGTTCGTCCCCGTCTTCATCAACGTGCTGCGCGGGCTGTCCCAGCTGACGCCGGTGCATCGCGAACTCATGCACAGCTACGCCGCGTCCGGAACGGCGGTGCTGCGCACCGTCCGCATCCCGAGCGCCCTGCCCTACTTCTTCACCGGGCTGCGGGTCGCGTCGTCGCTCGCTGTCATCGCGGCTGTCGTCAGCGAGTACTTCGGCGGCTTGCAGGACGGCCTGGGCTCGCGGATCACGTCCTCGGTCGGCGCGAGCGATTACCCCGCGGCGTGGGCCTCGGTGCTCGGGGCGGTCGTGCTCGGGCTCATCTTCTATCTCGCCGCGGCGCTGCTCGAGCGCCTCGTCCTCGGCCGGCGAGCAGCGCCGGTCACCTGACCCTTCCACCTGCAACCATCGGCAACGTCGCCGAGACCAGTCCCACAAGGAAACCCTGGAGGAACCCGATCATGAGGCTCAACCGAAGAATGGCGGCCGTCGCGGCGGTTGCGGTGGTCGCGGCCGCCGGGCTGACCGCGTGCAGCAGCAGCAAGAAGAACGACAGTGCCGCGAGCGGTTCCGGAGGAGCCAAGTCGTCGGGGAGCGCACCGGCCAAGATGGTCACCGTCAAGCTGCAACTGCAGTGGGTGACCCAGGCACAGTTCGCCGGCTACATCGCCGCCTTCGGCAAGGGCTTCTACAAGGCCCAGGGCCTGAACGTCTCCATCATCCCGGCCGGTACGGACACGGTTCCGCAGACCACGGTCGACGACGGCGGGTCGGCCGACTTCGCCATCGCCTGGGTTCCGAAGGCGCTCCAGTCGCGCGAGAAAGGCGCGAACATCACCGACGTGGGTCAGGTGTTCCAGAAGTCGGGAACGCTGCAGATCTCGATGAAGAAGAAGAACATCACCTCGGTCGCCGACCTCAAGGGCAAGAACGTCGGTGACTGGGGCTTCGGCAACGAGTACGAGCTGTTCGCCGGCATGACGAGAAACGGGCTTAACCCGGGCAAGGACGTCAAGATCGTCCAGCAGCAGTTCGACATGAACGCATTCCTGGCCGGCGACATCGACGCCGCCCAGGCGATGATCTACAACGAGTACGCGCAGGTGCTCGAGGCGAAGAACCCCGACACCGGCAAGCTGTACCAGCCGTCCGACCTCAACGTCATCAACTGGAACGACGTGGGCACGTCGATGCTGCAGGACGCCATCTGGGCCAACACGACCAAGCTCAAGGACCCGGCCTTCCAGGCCACGACGGTAAAGTTCCTGACGGCCAGCTACCAGGGCTGGATCTACTGCGCCGCGCACGCGCAGGAGTGCCGGGACCTGGTCGTGAAGGCCGGCTCCAAGCTCGGCGCCAGCCACCAGCTGTGGCAGACGAACGAGGCGAACAAGCTGGTCTGGCCCTCGCCCCAAGGCATCGGCATGGTCGACAAGACCGCGTGGGACCGCACGATCAGCATCGCGTCGCAGACCAAGAACGCGGACGGACAGACGGTCCTCAAGGCAGCGCCCACCGGCCTGGCCTACACCAACGACTACACGGTGAAGGCCGACGCGGCCCTCAAGAAGATGGGGCTGGACACGACCGGCGCGAACTTCCAGCCGATCACCGTCACGCTGAACCCGGGCGGCAGCTGATCGACGCCCGGCCGGCGGCGGGACCCGCTGCGGTCCCGCCGCCGGCGACCGGCAGGATGATCGACGTGCCGGCCGTGCCCTATTTCCCGGACGCGACCGCCGACACACCGACCTTCGTCGGCGACAGCGAATGGCACCCGCTGATCGACGGCCGCGACTACCTCACCGAACTGGACGCCGCGTTGCGCGACCTCGGCCCGGGCGACAGCGTGCAACTTGTCGGCCTGCAGCTGTGGCTCGGTCTCGATCTGAGCGGACGGCGCCCGGGCGCCGGCGGTTACGAGCCGTTGGGCCGGCGGCTGGTCGCCCTGGGCGCCGCCGGCGTACACGTCCGGGTCCTGCTCGCCGGCGAGCTCATCGCCCGCTGGCTGCCCGTGCCGAGCCTGTCCGGCTTCCGCAACAACATCAAGGCCGCGACCGAGCTGCGAACGGCCCGGCCGCCCGGCACCGCGGGCCCGGCTCCGCTGGCCGGCAGCGTGCTGGTCGACTGGTCGGGCGAGCGGATCGGCTCCAATCACCAGAAGCTGGTCATCGTCCAGCGGGCCGGCGTCATCACGGCCTACGTGGCCGGGATCGATCTCGTCGACAATCGGTTCGACTCCGCCCCGCACGACACCCTGCGGTTGAAGGGCAAGCGGTGGGGCTGGCACGACGCCGGCGTCCGGCTCCGCGGGCCGGCTGCAGCCCGCGTGCACGAGATCGCCGTGCAGCGGTGGACCGAGGCGTCGACGCTACCGGCCCGATTCGACGGCCGACATCGGCGGATGAACCCGCGCGTGGTCGACGCTCCTCTCGAGCCGCCGCCCCCGCAGCCCCGGATGGACGCCCCGGGCACCGCCGTGCGCGTGGTCCGCTCCGTCGCCGGCATCAAGGTGCCGGCGCGGCTCAGGGGTCGGCAGCGGAGCTGGGACACGATGGCGGCCGGCGGTGACCAGTCCGTGTTCACGGCGATCACCACCGCGCTGGAGGCCGCACAGCGCTACGTGTACCTCGAGGACCAGTACCTCGGCGAGTACACGGGCGGCAAGCGGCAGTACGAGCTCTACCCGTATCTGCGCGACGCCGCCGAGCGCGGCGTGAAGATCGTGCTGCTCGGATCCGGCGTGCGCGATCCCGAAGATCCCGGCATCTACCTGCGGCCCATCAACAGCCGCCTCAACCGCGACCTGCGTCGCAAGCTCGTCGCCCGGTCGAGCGCGGTGGGCCGGCCCGGCATCGCCGTTTGGCGCCTCCAGCACTGCACGGTGCATTCGAAGATCCTGCTCGTCGACGACGTCTTCGCGTGTATCGGTTCGGCCAACCTGTTCAGCCGGTCGATGGCCGGCGTCGACACCGAGGTCAGCGCAACGGTGTCGACGACGACGTCGCTGGTCCGCGAGCTGCGCATCCGAGTGTGGACCGAGCACCTGGGTGCCGGACCCGACGATGGGGAGATGCACGCCGAACTGGCCGACCTCGACTGCGCGCTCGGCATCTGGCAGCCCGCCTGGCTTCCCCCCGGCGCCCCGTCCGACCACTGGGCCCGGTGGTCGGCCAACTCACAGCTGCGGCCGGTCTGGCCTACGCGGCTCAAGGGGTAAGCACACCCGGCGCAGGGCACTATGGAGGCATGGCTCTGCGCAACCGCCTCGGCGCGATGGTCTTCGAACGGGTCGCCGGGCCGGAAGGTCCGCAGCACCGAGACCGGATCCACAACGCGGTCGGCGAGCGCTGGTTCGCAGACGACCGGCCCATCCGCACCGTCCACGCCGACTCGGCGATGTTCATCGGTGGGCTGCGGGCGCTGCTGCTGCAGTCGCTGCACCCGCTGGCGATGGCCGGCGTCGCCGGGCACTCGGGCTACCGCGGCGACCCGTGGGGGCGGCTGCAACGCACGAGCTACTTCCTCGCCGTCACGACGTTCGGGCTGGCGTCGGACGCCGAGGCCACCGTCGCCCGGGTGAAGGGCATCCACCGTCGCGTCCGTGGCGTCGCGCCGGACGGCCGGCCGTACGCCGCGTCGGACCCGCACCTGCTGAAGTGGGTGCACGTCGCGGAGGTCGACAGCTTCCTGCGCACCCATCAGCGCTACGGCGCCGCCCCGCTGTCGGCGGCCGACGCGGACGGCTACCTCGCCGACACCGCCCGCGTCGCGCGCGCTCTCGGAGTGCTCGATCCTCCGACGACGGTGGCCGAGCTCGAGTTCCAGCTGAACTCCTACCGTCCCGAGTTGCAGGGAACGACCGAGGCCCGGGCCGCCGCGCGCTTCCTGCTCGTTCGTCCGCCGCTACCGGCCTACGCCCGGCCGCCGTACGCGGTGCTCGCGTCCGCGGCGGTCGCCTCGCTCCCGCTGTGGGCCCGTTGGCCGCTGCGGTTGCCGTACGTGCCACTGGCCGAATCGACCGTGGTCCGCGCCGCAGGCACCGGGCTCGTCCGCGCGCTGCGATGGATCGCCACGCCGGTCCCGGAGTCGGCGGCCTGACCGCGCTACGGAATGCTGGGGGCATGAGCGAGCGACGCTTGCGAGCGAGCCGTAGGCATGGCGTCTCTGCATGCGCGAACGGAGTGAGGGGATGAGCAAGGACGTCGCCAACAGGTTGCTCGACGCCCAGGTCGAGTGGGTCCTGGCCGAGTTCAGCGGCAAACGCCTGACCCAGGTCATCAAGCGTGACGTGGACGACCTGCTCGCGCTCGCGGGACAACTGACCGTCCTCGACGTCGTCGATCCGGACCAGCTGAAAGGTGCCGCGCGGCGGCTGGTCGAGCGCGCAGGCGGCAGCGCCCTCGTCGATGACCTCGTCACGGCCCTGTCGGACGCCATCTACGACCTGTCGGCCAGCGAGGACTACAACCTCGGCGAGGTGGTCGAGCGCGATCCGGTCGAGGCGCTGGTCGCCAAGGTGCTGACCATGCACACGCTGCAGGACCGGGCAATGGACCGGATGGCCGAGAGCCCGCTCGTCGCCGCCGTCGCCACTCGGTTCGTCACCAAGATCGTGGGTGACTTCCTGCAACAGAACCGGCAGATGGCCGAGCGGTTGCCGGGCGCCAAGTCGCTCATCTCCTTCGGGATGGGTGCGGCGTCGAAGGTCCGCAGCGCCACCGTCGACCAGTTCCTGGGCGACGCCGCCGGCAAGAGCACGCAGTTCGCGATCCGGCGGACGAACAGCGCGATGCGCGACCTGGTGCGCGAGGCGCCTCTGCAGGGTGCCGCGATGGAGATCTGGGACCTCCACGCCGACGAGCCGATCAGCGACCTGCGCGGTTACCTGAGCAAGGCCGAGCTGCGCGAGCTGGCCGTGCTCGTCCACGACATCATCAACAGCGCCCGGACGACGGAGTACGCCGGGCATCTCGTCGATGAGTGCGTGGACGTGTTCTTCGAGCGCTACGGCGAGCGCGACCTCGCCTCGTTGCTGCCCGAGCTCGGCATCAGCCGCGACGACGTCCTCGACGAGGCCCAGCGATTCGTCCCGCCGCTCGTCGACGCGGCGAGGCGGGACGGGCGGCTCGAAGAGCTGATCCGCGCGCGGCTCAAGCCGTTCTTCGCCTCCAAGAAGGTGCTCGCGATCCTCGAGTCGTGACTCGTCCGCTCGACGCAACCTGACGGGGTCCTCGCGCGACCAATAGGCGAAGCACCCGACCGAGGACGAACCCCATGGGTCGTATCGACGACGAACGGAATTCGCATGCCGCCATCGAGCGTCTGCTCGCCGACTCCTTCCACAGCCGCGCGACGAGCGGCATCAGCGAGCACCGGGGGGTGCCCCCGATGACCGACTCCCTCGGCGCCGACCCTTCCCGCGACACGCGTTCCGGCCGGTCCCGTACGGCGTGGTTCGTCGCAGGCGCGGCGGCCGTGGTCGCCGCGACGGCGGCGGCGGTCACCGTGATCGTCACCAACTCGTCGGGCACGACGCACGGTTCCGCGGTGGGCGCGGCGGACACGCGGTCATCCGGCGGCACGGGAACAACGCCGGGCCCGTCCGCGTCGTCGCCGTCGACATCTCCGTCGTCAGCGCCCCGCCGCGCACCGGCAACGTTCGTCCACGTCACGGCCCTCGAGAACGACGGCGCGACGTACGGCGTGGGCATGCCGGTCGTGCTGTTCTTCTCCCCCGCCCCGACCGACGCCAAGGCCTTCGAGAAGGCGGCCACCGTGACCGTCGACGGCGCTCCGGTCGACGGCGCCTGGTACTGGGAACAGCCCACGGCCGACGAGGTGAAGGGCCACATCGTCGAGGCGCACTACCGGACGAAGGAGTACTGGCCGCCGAACTCGACCGTCCACGTGGCCACGCCGATCGCCGGGCTGAGCGCGGGAAAGGGCCTGGCCTACTCAGGGAAGCTGACCTCGTTGGACTACAAGATCGGCGACGCCCATATCTCCACGGTCGATGCCGACGGCCTGCGCATGCGGGTGATGTCGAACCGGCGGCTCGTCAACACGTTCGCGGTGTCGCTCGGCAAGGCGGCCACCCCGACGTTCAACGGCACCAAGATCGTGATGCAGAAGGGTGAGGACATCCCCGGTACCAACATGCTGCGGCCGAATGGCACCGTGCTGATGAACGGCCCCCACTACACCGATGACCCGGTTCAGTGGTCGGTGCGCATCACCCGGTCCGGCGAATACGTGCACGCGGCGCCGTGGAACTCCGGTATCGGCCTGCACAGCACGTCGAACGGCTGCACCAACCTGCACACCGCCGACGGCAAGTGGTTCTACGGGTTCAGCCAGATCGGCGACGTGGTCGAGTACAGCAACACCGACGGCTCCGCGATGCCGAGCTGGGACGGCCTGGGCGACTGGAACCTGTCGTGGTCGCAGTGGCAGCGCGGCGGGCTGCTGGCGCCCGGGTAGCCCCGCTTGAGTCAGTCGAACAGCGCCGCATACCGCTCGAGGTACAGCGGCCAGCCCTGGCTCCCGCCGACCCCGTCGCTGATCGCGCCCCAGTCCGGACCGTGCCGGTCGATGTTGCGGTGCTCGAGCTCGACACGCGTGCGGTCAGCGGCTTCGGCGACGAAGCGAACTTCCACCTCGCTCGCGTTGTCCGGATCGGACTCGAGGCTCCACTGCGGGCTGATGTCCCAGCTGAACACGACGCGGTTCGGCGGGTCGTAGGCGAGCACGCGCGCCCAACGGCACTCGCTGCCGTCGGCCGCCCGGTCGACGATGTGGCCGCCGACGCGCGGTTCGAACTCGGTCCGGACGATCGGCGCGCCCAAGAGGTTGTGCTCGGGCGGCTTGAAGTCGCCGAACCGGGCGGTGAAGACCTCGAACGCGCGATCGAGCGGTGCAGCGACGACGATCTGCCGGACGATGACGGCGGGTGCTGATTGGGTCATGTGTCCTCCTCTGTCGGTCGCTCGGCGACGTCCTGGTAGCCGGCGAGGGCCTGCCGCCAGAAGGTGTCGAGCTGGTCGCGAAGCGCGGCGACGCCGGCCGGGTTGAGCCGGTAGATCCGCTTGGTTCCGGAGGTGCGTTCGGCCACCAGCCCGGCGTCCTTGAGCACCTTGAGGTGCTGCGAGACAGCCGGCCGGCTGACGGGCAACTCGTCGGCCAACTCGCCCACCGAGCGAGGCCGCTCGGCGAGGCGCTCGACGATCGTCCTCCGGGTGCGATCGCCGAGGGCCGTCCACTCGTCGCCCGATCGGTAAGCGTCCACGAACGGTAAGTTACGGCTTACCGATAACGCCGTCAAGAGCGGCGGGATTCACCCGGCCGCGCATACCTCCACAGGGATGCCGTTCAGTACCGCCGTCCCGCTCGGGGCGTCGAGCAGCCGGTCGTCGGCCAGCACGTTCGAGTTGACGCCGGGGTGCGCGTTCGCCACTTCACTGCGGGTGCCGTCCAGGCCGTGTCCCCAGCCGTGCGGGATGCTCACGACGCCGGGACGGACGGTATCGGTGATCTCGACCGGGACGGTCAACGCGCCGGTCCGGGACGTGACGCGGGCCAGCGCGCCGTCAGTCAGGCCGAGCTTGTCCGCGTCCTCGGGATGCAGCTGGGCCGTGCACCGGTTGACTCCGCGCACGAGCGGCGCGAGGTTGTGCATCCACGAGTTGTTCGAGCTCAGCTGGCGGCGACCGATCAGCACGAACTGCGGCGGCTCGCTCTCGAGCTCGGCGGCCAGGCGCGGGAGGTCCGCGATGATCGCCGCCGGTGCGAGCTCGATCGTCCCACTCGGCGTGGCCAGCGCCGACCAGCGCCGCGCCGACGCCCTCGTCGCCCTGCTCCTGGGCACCGATGAGGTGGATGCAGTGGGGTCGTGGCAGGGCCGCGCCCCGTCGGTGCAGCTCACCGTCGCCGCCACCACCCTGCTCGGATTGGACGACCATCCCGGCGAGCTCGACGGCTACGGACCGATCCCCGCCGCGATGGCCCGCGCCATCGCCGCCGACCCCACCGGCACCTGGCGCCGACTACTCACCGACAACTCCGGGCGGCTACTCGACTACGGCCGCACCACCTACCGCCCACCCCAACCCCTGGTCGATCACGTCATCGCCCGCGACCGCACCTGCCGCTTCCCCGGCTGCACCCGACCGGCCCGCCGCTGCCACATCGATCACCAACTCCCCTGGAACGAGCACGGCACCACCGCTGAGTGCAACTGCCAATGCCTCTGCTCGCGCCACCACCACCTCAAACACGAAACCGGCTGGACCGTCACCGGCCACCCCGCAGACGACCTCACCTGGACCAGCCCCACCGGCCACACCTACCGCGCACCACCAGGCCACTACGACACCCCCGACCACGAGGGGCCGCCGTTCTAGTCGGAACGGCCAAACGGCTACCGAGCGCGCGACCATCGTGCGGGCCGCAAGCCAGGCTCGGGTTCAGGTCAAGCCGCTGAGCAACTCGCTCGCGCGGATCAACGTCTTGCGGTCGTGCGGGTCGGGCAGCTCGAAGACCATGTGCCCGATGCCCGACGTCAGCCAGGGCTGCAGTTGTTCGGCGATCTCCCCCGGCTCCCCGACGAACACGCCGTGCCGGCTGTCCAGCCCGTCGGGTACCCCCCGCGCGTGGCGCCAGCCGTCCCACGCGGAGCGGGCCGAGGCTGCCGAGTCCGCGACGCACAGGACGGCCTTGTAAGTAACGCCGATCGTCGCGGGATCGCGACCGACCGTGCGGCAGTGGTCGGCCAGCACCGCGAGCTTGTGCGGTATCCGGTCGATGAAGTCGCCGGACGGGAACGACAGGTTGATCAGATCGGCGTGCCGGGCGGCGATCCGCAGCAGGCGCTGTTCGCCGCTGCCGGCGACGAGAACGGGGATACCGCCCACTCGGGCCGGCCGCGGCCAGTTCGGCGGCGCGTCCGGATCGGCGGTTCCGCCGACCATCCGGCGGATCGTCACCAGCGCCTCGTCGAGCCGGGCCATTCGCTGCGGCACGGAGGGGAACTCGTACCCGTAGCTGCGGTGCTCGGCCTCGGTCCGTGGATGCCCGGCGCCGATACCCAGGATCGCGCGGCCCCCCGACAGCGCGTCCAGCGTCGTGGCCATCTTCGCGAGCAGCGCCGGTGACCGGTACAGGACCGATGTCGCCAGGACCCCCAGTTCCAGCCGCGACGTCCGCGCTGCCAGAGCCGCGAGCGTCAGGTACGCCTCCGGCATCGGCGATCGGTCGCTGCCCGGCCGCAGGTCCTGCATGTGGTCGGCCAGCCAGAGGGTGGAGAACCCCGGCGTGCCCTCGAGTGCGTCGGCCAGCTCCGTGAGGCCGGGCAGCAGCCGATCGCCGCGCAGTTCAGGTGCATCGAAAGCGGTCAGGTGAATCCCGAAGGTCGTCATGCGATACACGGTCGACGACCCGCAGGACGCGGGCCATACCACCGATCTGGGGTATCCAGTCGCCGTCGGCCGACCTACCGTGCAGGAGTGGACGAAGCGGTTCGGCGGCGGCACGCGGATGCGCTCATCGAGCGTTGCTACGTCGGGCTGGACGCGACAACACTGCGCGGGGAGGTGTTGCGCCGGCTGCGGGGGGTGGTGAGCGTCGATGCGGCGTTCTTCGCAACCCTCGACCCGGTCACCCTGCTGTTCACCTCGGTGGCCAGCGAGGAGCCGCTCATCGACGCGGCCGGCCTCTTCCTCGACAACGAGTTCGGCGCCCATGACGTCAACCGCTTCGCCGAGCTGGCCGCCGCCGCCGATCCGGTGCGGTCGCTGGACGCCGCGACCGGCGGCGAGCGGCGGGCCAGCGTCCGCTATCGAGAGATCATGGCCCCGCTGGCCCTCGGCGACGAATTGCGCGTGGTGCTGCGCGCGACCGGGCGCAGCTGGGGCGTGATGTGCCTGCACCGCGAGGAGGCGGCGGCCGGCTTCGATGAGCAGGAGATCGCGCTCGTCCGGCGCATCGGACCACATGTGGCCGAGGGCATGCGCCGAGCCCTGCTCACCGCCACCGCAGTGGAGGGCACGCAACCGGCGGCCGGCATCGGCATCGTCGTTCTCGCCGCCGATCTGGCGGTGAAGTCGATCAACGCCGCCGCCGAGTCGTGGCTGGCCCGGATCCGCGACGAGGACTGGCCGAGCACCCATCCGCTGCCACTGGTCGTGCAGGGGTTGGCGAGCGAGCTGGTCCACGCCCAGGAGCAACACGCGATTTCCGAACCCGAGGTCCGCCTGCGCACCAGCACCGGCGACTGGCTGTCGATCCGCGCCACCTGGTTGCACGGGGACGGGCCGGCGCAGATCGCGATCGTGCTGGAGCCGGCAACCGCGGGTCGACTCGCGTCCATGCTCTTCGCCGCGCGCGGGCTCACCCCGGCCCAAGAGCGCGTGGCCGCCCAAGTGCTCCAGGGCCGCGACACCCGTCAGATCGTGGCCGAGCTGCACATCTCCCAGCACACCGTCCAGGAACATCTCAAGGGCGTCTTCGACAAGTTCGGCGTCCGCAGCCGCCGCGAGCTGGTCGCCTCGCTCCTGGGTCACTGACTCCGTAGAAGCATTGCCGAGATGCGCCGACCGTCCGGTCCGTCCGTCACGAGATAGCTCACCGCCACCCGACCGATCTCCGAGCCGTCGGATCTGCGGCGGGAGAACACACCGTCGAGCAGGACCGATCTCACGTTGCAGATCGTGACTTCGGTATGAAGCACGTCGCTGTGGTGGTAGCCGACCGTGCGGACCCCGTCGATCTGCTGCGCGGCGAAGGTGAGCACCTCATCGTCGGTTCGAAGAGCGGTGAAACCGTCGTCGGTGGCCACGAGGAGTGGCACACCGTAGTAGGCGAGCAGGTGCGCGGCGTCGCGCTCGCCGCGGCCCGCGGCAGCGAACACGTCCAGGTACTCGCCGAACCATCGACGCACGTCGCTCTCGTCCATGCCGGAGATAGTGCACCTGGCCGTTGGCCACGGCCACCGGGCCGCCGCTCAGCAGCTTGCCGCCCGCGACAGCAGCAACGCCCGCTCCTGTTCGTTGCCCGTCAGCTCCGCAGCCGCTTCGAACTCCGCGCGCGCCTCGTCCAGCCGGCCGAGCTTGAACAGCAGATCACCGCGCACCGAGGGCAGCAGGTGGTACGCGCGCAGGGCGGGCTCCGAGCGCAGGTCGTCGACGATCGCCAGCCCGGCGGCCGGCCCCTCGGCCATCGCCACGGCCACCGCCCGGTTGAGCTCGACGATCGGCGAGCCCGTCTGCGCCGCCAGCACCGCGTAGATCGAGGCGATCCGTGCCCAGTCGGTGTCCTCGGCGCTCGCCGCCCGGGCATGGCAGGCCGCGATCGACGCCTGCAACACGTAGGTCCCGCTGCCGCCGAGCGCGTCGGCGCGCTCGAGCGCCATCAGCGCGTGGTTGATCAGCACGCGATCCCACACGGTGCGGTCTTGATCGAGCAGCGTCACCGGCTCTCCGGACGGGCCGATCCGCGCTCGCAATCGCGATGCCTGGATCTCCATCAGCGCAACGAGCCCGAACGCCTCGGCTTCGTTCGGCGCCAGCCCGCACAGGATGCGGCCCAGTCGCATTGCCTCGGCGCACAACTCGGGGCGGGTCCAGGCAGCGCCCGACGTCGCGGTGTAGCCCTCGTTGAAGATTAGGTACACGACCTCGAGCACGCCCGCGAGCCGCGCCGCCAGCTCCGGACCGGTCGGGATCTCGAACGGCACACCCGCGTCGGTCAGCGCCTTCTTCGCCCGCACGATCCGCTGCGCCATGGTGGGGACGGGCACGACGAAGGCGCGGGCGATCTCCTCCGTCGTCAGCCCGCCGACCATCTTCAGCGTCAACGCAACCCGCGCCTCCGGCGACAGCACCGGATGGCACGCCGTGAACATCAACCGCAGGACGTCGTCGGACACCTGCGTCTCGATCTCGATGTCGTCCATCGGATTCTCTACATCAGTGAGGTCGCGACCGATCTCCTCGACCTTGCGCTCGAGCGTCACGCGGCGACGAATGGTGTCGACGCCGCGGCGGCGGGCAACGGCCATCAGCCAGGCTCCCGGGTTGTCCGGGATACCTGACTCCGGCCACTGCTCGAGCGCCGCGACAAGCGCGTCCTGGGCGAGGTCCTCGGCCAGGCCGACGTCGCGCACGATGCGGGCGAGACCGCCGATCAGCCGAGCCGCCTCCATCCGCCAGACGGCTTCGATCGTCCGCGAGACGGCCGGCGCCGCCGGTGTCGAGATGTTCGGTCGCAACTCGCTCACTGAATGCGCGAGGCGGCCTCGGCGCGCAGCTGCTCCTCGTGAGCCTGCATCTCGGGAGTGAACGCATCGCCGAAGTCCTCGGGCTGCGACACCCGCCGGATCTCGACCTCCGCGTCCTGGAACGGTGAGCGCTTCAGCCATTCGACGGCCTCCTCGAGCGAGGCGACCTCCCAGATCCAGAATCCGGCGACGAGTTCCTTGGTCTCGGTGAAGGGGCCGTCGATCACGACCAGCTTCTTGTCGGGCTCGAAGCGGACGCGCTTGCCGTCCTTGGACGAGCTCAAGCCCTCGCCGACCAGCATCACTCCGGCCTTCACGAGCTGCTCGTTGAACTTGCCCATCTCGTTGAGCTCGTCGCGGTTGGGCATGCGCCCGGCCTCGGACTCCTCGGTCGCCTTGACCAGCACCATGACTCGCATTGCCAACTCCCTCGGTCTCGCCAGCGCCCGGCCCATCTTGGCCGGTTTCACCCTGGCTCATCAATGCGTCGAGCGGCCACCGAGATAATCGACAGCAGGACGGAAGAAAGTTTCCTCAGCCGGTCGCGCCGGTCCTAGGACGGGGTTCGTCGCTCCGTGCGCCAGACGATCTTGAGTCCCGACCAGTCGGCGTCGATCGCCGCGACCTTCACGTCCACGAGCCCGAGCGGCAGGACGGCCTCGCGGATCACGGTGTCGGTCACGTCGCTCACGTGCCCCCCGGCGCGCCGGGGCCAGGCGATCCAGAGTGCCCCGTCCGGGAAGATCCGCTGCCCCAGGTCAGGGACGTCGGCTAGCTCCGCTGCGGAGCGGACGAAGCGCAGCAGCAGGTCGGCCGGGCCGTCGCCCGCCTCCACTACCGGCGGCGGCGCGTCGAGCGACCACCCGGCGGGCGCACCCTCGACCGCGACCCGCGAGCCGGGCTTGATGCCGAGCTTGCGGATCTGCGGCGAACCCGAGTAACCCGGCGACGCTCCGGCCATGCCCCATTGCAGCACGCGTCGGAATGACGCGGGGTGGGTGGGCAAGCACGTCGGAGCGGGAACCTTCGATGCACGTCGCTCGGCCGCGACCTATCCGGTCGCCCCCGAACGCCAGGATCAGCGCCCCGCCGACTCCGCTCCGACGGCCTGCGTCCCGCACGCTAGCAACCTGAGTGCGCAGCGTTCAAGGCCCCGCCGATGTTACAGGGCGTGTCACGACGGGTCCATCCACAAAGCTCGCTTTAAAGGGTGATTGCGTCGATTGCCCGATAGATTCGCTGTTCGCTGACCGGACGCGCGGTCCCCAGCTGCTGGGCCCAGAGGCTGACGCGCAACTCTTCGATCAACCAGCCGATGTCGCGGACGTCGTCGGCACCGGCCCGTCCCGCCGGCAGCGCCCGGACCAGCTCGTCGTACGCGGCTTGAACGGCCTGGACGCGCTGCATCCGGCCCCGATCGACGTCCAGGTCACGGGACAGCCGGTCGAGCCGGCGGCCGATCGCGGTGACGTAGCGGGCGAGGTCGGCGAGATGACGCACGCCCGTGAGCACGACGAAGCCGGGCGGCAGCAACCGGCGGAACTGCGCGTTGATGTCGGCGACCGAGTCGGCGAGGGCCGCCGACGGTGGGTCGGGCAGCGCCAGCCTGACGTCGTGCGCGGCCGCAAGCACGCGCTCGACGCGGCCAACGACGTCGACGGTGGTCCGGACCAGGTCGGCAGCCACCGGGTCACGCACCCCCGCGAACGCCGTCCGTGTCCACACCGGCTCGGGCACCAGCGCATCCGCCGCGGCGTCGGCACAGTCCTCGAGCAACCCGGCCAGCGAGCCGTCCGGATTGGCGCCGAGCACCAGCCGGGCCCGCGTGGACAACGACCGCTCGACCGCTTTGGCCGGCGACGGCACCGACAGCCGCAGCAACCGCCGCAGGCCCGGACGCATCGCGGCGGTCTGCTCCGTCCGGGCGGCGAAGACGCGGACGGCCACCGTGTCCCCTTCGTCGACGAAGGCCGGGAAGCCGTGCACGACGTGATCGCCACTTGCCCGCTCGACCTTCGCAGGGAGTTCCTCGAGATCGTCGGGCCAGCTGCGCAACCCGCGCCGCTCGACCGCGCCGGCGACGGCCTCGGCCACCGCTGCCCGCACCGGCCCGGCGAGCTGGTCCTGCAGGGCGGGCAGGTCCTTGCCGCGCGCCACCTCGCTGCCGTCGGCCGCAACGACTGCGAAAGTCACTCTCAGGTGGGACGGCAGCTTTTCGAGGTCGAAGGCCGTGATGGGTACGAGCACACCGCTCCGCCGCTGCAATTCGCGCTGCAGTCCTTCCAGCAGCGGCTCCTGCCCGGGCTGCAGCGCGGTCAGCACGGCCCGGGCGGTGTCCGGTACCGGGACGAAGTTGCGCCGCAGGTCCTTCGGCAATGACCGGATGAGCGCGGTGACGAGCTCCTCGCGCAGCGCCGGCACCTGCCACGAGAATTCCTCCCCGCCAAGGCGGGCCAGCACGTCGACCGGGACGTGTACGGTGACTCCGTCGTCCTCGGCGCCGGGTTCGAACCGGTAACTGACGGGCAGGGCAAGGTCGCCCGCATGCCACGTGTCCGGTTGCTCGACGTCCGCGTCGTCGCGACGCAGCAGGTCGTCGCGGGTCATCGTCAGCAGGTCGGGCGTCGTGTGCCGCGCCTTCTTCCACCAGGTGTCGAAGTGCCGGGCCGAGACGACCGACGCGGGGACCCGGGCGTCGTAGTACGCGTAGATCTCGTCGTCGTCGGCGAGCAGGTCACGCCGGCGCGCCCGCTCCTCGATCTCTTCCAGTTCGGCCCGCAAGGCCTGGTTGTCGCGGAAGAAGTGGTGCCGCGTCTCCCAATCGCCGTCGACGAGCGCGTGGCGCAAGAAGAGCTCGCGGGCGACTTCCGGGTCGACGGAGGCATAGCCGACCCGGCGCCGGGCGACGAGGGGCAGTCCGTAGAGCGTGACGCGTTCGTAGGCCATGGCCGCGCCCCGGCGTGCGTCCCAGTGCGGCTCGCTGTAGGTGTGCTGCACGAGGTGACCGGCGACCCGCTCGACCGTGTCCGGATCGACGCGGGCGGCGATTCGTCCGTACAGCCGGGCCGTCTCGACGAGGTCGGCGACGACGACCCAGCGCGGCGGCCGTTTCGTCAGCACCGACCCGGGAGCAAGGACGAACCGCGAGTTGCGGGCACCGAGGTAGTCGCGCGCGTCACCTTCACGCAGGCCGACATGGCTGAGCAGGCCGGCCAGCAGCGCGGCATGGAGCCGGTCGGGCGCCGCCGGCTCGTCGGACTCGACGATGTCGAGGCCGCGCGCGATGGTGCGCAGCTGGCCCACGAGGTCCTGCCACTCACGCACGCGCAGATAGTGCAGGAACTCTTCGCGGCACATCCGGCGGAACTGGTTGCCCGACCGCTCCTGCCGCTGCTCGCGCAGGTAACGCCAGAGGTTCAGGTAGGAGACGAAGTCGGAATGCTCGTCGCCGAACCGGGCGTGCTTCTGCTTCGCCGCCTCTTCGCGGTCGGCCGGCCGCTCACGCGGGTCGGGGATCGACAGGGCGGCCGCCAGCACCAGGACCTCCCGCACACAGTTCTCCTGCTGCGCCTGCAGGATCATCCGACCGATCCGCGGATCGAGGGGCAACTGGGCCAGGCGCCGGCCGACGTCGGTGATGGCGCCGGCCGCGTCGAAGGCACCGAGTTCCTGCAGCAACGTCACGCCGTCGCGGATGCTGCGCCGATCGGGCGGGTCAAGGAACGGGAAGTCGGCGACGTCGCCCAGACGCAGGGCGGCCATCTGCAGGATCACCGCCGCGAGGTTGGTGCGCAGGATCTCCGGATCGGTGTAGCGCGGGCGGGACTCGAAGTCGGCCCGCGAGTAGAGCCGGATGGCGATGCCGTCGGCCACCCGGCCGCAGCGGCCGGCACGTTGGGCCGCCGACGCCTGCGAGATCGGCTCGATGGGCAGGCGCTGCACCTTGGTGCGGCGGCTGTAGCGGGAGATGCGCGCGGTGCCGGGGTCGACCACGTAGCGGATGCCGGGCACGGTCAGCGACGTCTCGGCCACGTTGGTGGCCAGGACGACGCGCCGTCCGGTGTGCGGCTCGAACACCCGCTGTTGCTCGGCGGTCGAGAGGCGGGCGTACAGCGGCAGTACCTCGGTGTTGCGCAGGTCCTTCAACGCATCGGCGGTGTCGCGGATCTCCCGCTCGCCGGAGAGGAAGACGAGGACGTCGCCGGGCGGTTCGCGCTCGAGCTCATTGATGGCGTCGACGATGGCCTCGGTCTGGTCCCGCGTTTCGACCTTGCGCGAGATGTCGTGATCGGGATCGTCGACGTCGTCGACGTCCCCGTCATCGCCGGCCGGATCGGGTTCCAGTGGGCGGTAGCGGATCTCCACCGGGTAGGTGCGACCCGACACCTCGACGATCGGCGCCCGGCCGAAGTGTGCGGCGAAGCGTTCCGGCTCGATCGTCGCGGAGGTGACGATCACCTTGAGGTCGGGGCGGCGGGGCAGCAGCCCGCGCAGGTACCCGAGCAGGAAGTCGATGTTGAGGCTGCGCTGGTGGGCCTCGTCCAAAATCAGGGTGTCGTAGCGCAGCAGCCGACGGTCCCGCTGGATCTCGGCCAGCAGGATCCCGTCGGTCATCAATTTCACCAGCGTGCGGTCACTGGCTTGGTCGGTGAACCGGACGGTGTACCCGACCGCCTCGCCGAGCGGGGTGTGGACCTCGTCGGCGATGCGCTGGGCCACCGTGCGGGCGGCGAGGCGACGCGGCTGGGTGTGCCCGATCGTGCCGCGGATCCCGCGGCCGAGCTCGAGGCAGATCTTGGGCAGCTGCGTGGTCTTGCCCGAGCCCGTCTCGCCGGCGACCACGACCACCTGGTGGTCGCGGACGGCCGCGGCGATGTCCTCGCGCTTCGCGCTGACCGGCAGGTCGGGGTAGGTGATGACCGGGACGGCGGCGGTGCGCGTTGCGACCACCAGCTCGGCCCGCGCGATCTGCTCGGCCACCTGGGCCAGCATCTTTGCGCCTCCCTTGCGGGACAGGCCCGACAGCCGGCGGCCGAGCCGGTCGGCATCGCGGAGTGTCAGTCCGTCGAGCCGGGCCCGGAGCTGCTCGACGGACGGTTCGGACACTCCGGCAACGATAGGCGGCGGTACGAGCCGGTCTCGGTCGAGGGAGGATCGGGGCATGAAGCGCTTCATCGGCAAGGTCGCCGTGGTCACCGGCGGCGGATCAGGGATCGGGGCGGCGACGGCCCGTCGGCTGGCGAGCGAAGGTGCGACCGTCGTCGTGGCGGGCCGCCGCGAGGAGGTCGGCGAGGCAATCGCCGCCTCAATCCGGGAGGCCGGCGGCCAGGCCTCCTTCGTGCAGGCCGACGTCACCGTCGAGGACGACGTCGTGCGGATGGTCCGCAGCACGATCAGCGATCATGGTCGCCTCGACGCCGCGTTCAACAACGCCGGCTCCACCGGCGCGGGCGGCCCGATCGCGGAGATCGATTTCGACGAGTGGCGGCGTGAACTCGACGCCAACCTGACCAGCGTCTTCCTCTGCCTGAAGCACCAGATCGCCGCGATGGCCTCGGGCGGGGCCATCGTCAACAATGCCTCCATCGCGGCGGTCGGCGGCATTCCCGGTCTCGCCGCGTACACGGCGGCCAAGCACGGGGTGCTCGGTCTCACCCGGGCCGCCGCGCTGGAGTGCGCCGAACGCCGGCTGCGGGTGAACGCGCTGGTCACCGGCAACGTCGACACTCCCCTGTACCGGCGGCTGTCCGGTGTGGGCAGCCAGGACAGCTTGCCCCCGGCGCCCAATCCAACCGGGCGCACGGCGACGCCGGCCGAGATCGCCTCGTTCGTGGCCTACCTGCTCAGCGACGAGGCGTCGTTCGTGACGGGGGCGGCGTTGGCCATCGACGGCGGGTTCACCGCCGGCTGACCGGTCGGTCGAGGTCGGCGGCGTACTCGACCAGCCGCTCGGCCAGTCCGACCGGATTGGCCAGCGCGACGAGGTGGCCGCCGGGGATCTCGTCGGCCTCGATGCCGAGTCGGTCCTTCGCCACCCGCCACTGGAAGTCGGCCGGGAAGAACCGGTCGTCGCGGCCGACCAGCACCTTGATGGGGACGTCGGGCCACGCGTCGAACTCGCACGGCTGGCCGAACGGGGTGTCGGACGGTGCGCGGCCGGGCGTGGTCTGCATCCAGGCCAGGGTGTCGGCGTCGATGTCGTGCAGGAAGTGCTGGTCCATGTCGAAGTCGGGGCTGCGGCCGGCGGCGAGGTCCGCTGCCCGCCGGGCCTCGATGGAGCCGGTCGCGTCCCACCAGTCCCCTGGTGTCTCGCCGGGCAGCGGGACCATCGCGTTGACCAGGACGATCATCCGGACCGGCTTGTGCCGCGTCACCATCGGAGCGGTGAAGCCGCCCATCGATTGCGCGACCAGGACCACGTCGTGTCGGTCGCCGATCGCGCCCTCGACGAGTTCGGCGTATTCGGGCAGGCCGAACCGCCGGTCGTCCTCAGGGATGTCGACCGCGATCGCCGCGTGCCCGTGCCGCTCCAGCTCGGGCGTGACGCGGGACCAGTACGACGCGTCGCCGCCGGCGCCCGGGATGAGGCAGAAGGTCGTCATGGTCCTACGGTAGAGCTCAGCGTTCCCCGGTGATCAAGTCCCTCCGGGGCGTGCCCAGGGCCGCCCCAGGGGGAACTGATCATGCTCCCCAGTCTCGGCGTCCCCCCACCTCAGGTGACGGGGAAGATCCGCGCCACGACGAGCCGGCCGTCCTCGATGATCAGTTCGCCCATCGTCCCGTCCGGCTGGCGCCGCTTGTCAGTCGGCGAACCGGGATTGAAACTGCGTTGGCCACCGTGGCTCTCGTTCCACGGGATGTGCGAATGGCCGAAGACGACGAGGTGGGCGGCCGGGAACATCCGCTTCAGCCGGGCCGGCCGGCCGGTTTTCGTGCCGCTGTCGTGGATCATGGCGATCGGCAGGCCGCCGACCGTCAGCTCGAGGACGTCCGGTGCGCCCCACGCGGACACATCCGGTCCGTCGTTGTTGCCCAGGACGGCGTGCACAGGCGCGAAGGCGGACAGCTCGACCAGCGTCTCGGCCCGGCACACGTCGCCGGCATGCAGGATCGCGTCGGCGCCGTCCAACGCGGCGGCAACGCGGTCGGGACACCGCCTCCAGTAGCGCGGCGAGTGGGTGTCGGACAGCACAGCAACCCTCACGCCGTCCAGTCTGGCCGACCGCGGGTCAGCGCGCTGCCCACTCCTCCGACCATTTGTCGAGCGGCTGGATCGCCCGGCGCAGCCGCGCCCCGATCGGCGTCAATGCGTACTGCCCGTCGGACTGCTGGTCGACCAGCTCGGCGCCCTTGAGCTCGGTCAACCGGCTGTACAACACGCTCGGCGACACGTCGTCGCAGCGGCGGCGCAGTTCGCGGGCGCCCAACGGCCCGTCACGCAGCTCCCACAGCACGCGCAGCGTCCACCGGCGCCCGAGCAGGTCGAGCGCGGCCATCAGCGGGCGGCCGGACGTCGACCCGCGAACCCGTCCTCCGGACTGCGGCACGGTCTTCTCCTTGACGTTACGGAATCAGTAACGCTAGGTTCAGCGCTCCTGGATGTTACTGAGTCCGTAACGAGGTTCGCCATGGCCAGAATCGCCCCGCTTGACCCGCCCTACAGCACCGACGTCGCAGCGCAGCTCGCTCGGATGATGCCGCCCGGCGTCGAACCGATCGCGCTGTTCCGACTCTTCGCCCGCAACCTGCCGATGGCGCAGGCCATGTCGGGCTGGGGATCGTACGAGCTCAGCCGGCGGCTGTCGCTCACCCTGCGCGAACGCGAGATCGTCATCGACCGAACCTGCGCTCGAGCGGGCTGCGAGTACGAGTGGGGCGTCCACATCTCGATCTTCGCCGGACGGGCCGGATTGCGCGCCGACCAGGTGCGCTCACTCACGGCCGGCGACGCGGACGATCCGTGCTGGACCGAGCCGAGGGACAAGATCTTGATCCGGGTCGTCGACGCACTGTTCGATTCCCGCGACCTCGACGACGATCTGTGGCAGCAGCTCGGCCGGCATCTCGACGAGGCGGAAACCCTCGATCTGCTGTTGCTGTGCGGTTGGTACCAGGCGATAAGCCTGGTCGGCCGGGTGACCCGGCTACCCAACGAGCCGGGCGCGCCGACCTTCGCGTCCGTGGACGTTGTCGGACCGGGCGGCGACGATGTCGGTAGAGACCGCTCGATCAACGGGAGCCACGGGCAATGACCAACGTTCTGCTCTTCCACCACGTGCTCGGCGTCACCGACGGGGTCCGCTGGTTCGCCGACGAGCTGCGGTCCGCGGGTCACGATGTGACCGTCGCCGACCTCTGGGACGGGCAGACCTACCCGTCCATCGAAGCCGGCGTGGCCCACGCGCAAGAGGTCGGCTTCGGCAACGTGATCGAGAAGGGGGCGGCGCTCGGAGCCGAGCTGCCGCCCGGCGCCGTCGTCATCGGGATGTCGCTCGGCGCGCTCCCGGCGCAGAAGGTGGCGCAGACCCGACCCGGTATCCGCGGGGCCGTCCTGCTGTACTCGGCGATCCCGGCGGAGGAGTTCGGGGGCCCGTGGCCGGCCGACGTCGCAGTGCAGATCCACATCGCCGAAGAGGACGAGAACCTCGAAGAAGGCGAGCTCGACGGTGCCAAGGCGCTGGCCGCCGAGGCTGCCGACGGAGCGATCTTCCTGTACCCGGGCACCGCGCACCTCATCGCCGAGAAGGGCTTCGCCGATTTCGACGCGGAGTCGGCGTCGCTCATCCTGAGCCGCACGAAGGAGTTCCTCCACCGCGTGGCCTCGTGACCCGATGCCCTCTCGCCTAGCTTGACGAGTTCGAACACCTGTTCGAGAATGGACGAATGCTCGACGTCGTCATCCGCAAGCCCGACGGCAGCACCGCCGTCGACTGGCAGCACGTGGGGGTCCGCACCGCTCCCCCGCTGCCGGTGGCGCCCGCGCTCAGGTCGCTGCTGCCCGGGGGGCTGCGGCGCGGCAGCACGGTCAGCGTCAGCGGATCGGTGTCCCTGCTGCTGGCGCTGCTCGGTGCGGCGTCCTCCGACGGCGCCTGGTGCGCACTGGTCGGCTTTCCGCGGATCAGCGCCGAGGCGGCCCATGAGTACGGCGTGGACCTCGCCCGGCTGGCGCTGGTCCCCGCTCCCGGTGAGGGGTGGACGACCGCCGTCGGCGCCCTGGTGGATGCGGTCGACATCGTGGCCGCGCGGCCGCCGCGGGGGCGCGGCCTGGCGCCGGCCGACATCCGGCGACTCGCCGCCCGGGCGCGCAGCAAGGACGCGGTGCTCGTCCCGTACGTCGCCGAGGGCGCCTGGCCGGGAGCCGACGTCCGCTTGCACGCCCGGGACGGGTCGTGGTCAGGGATCGGCGACGGCACCGGGCGGCTGCGGGCCCGGCAGGTCGAGGTGTCGGTGACCGGCCGCGGCTCGGCCGCCCGTCCGGCCACCACAAGCCTCTGGCTGCCGGCCGACGGCGGCGGGGTCGAGCAGTCGGTCCCGCTCGCCCCGGTCATCGAGCTGGCCGGTTAGTTCGTCCTCGCCTTCCCACCTGATCTGGTTGGATTTCGCCGCGGAAATCAACCGCAGCAGGTGGGTAGCGCACGTCCGACACGCCGGGGACGGATTGACCGGTTAGAACACGCGTTCGATACTAGGATGGTGAGCTCGCCCGACCGGACCCGGATGATCGCGGTCTGGTGCCCGGACTGGCCGGTCACCACGGCTCGGCTCGAGGCCGGGCTGGCGATGGACGCGCCGATCGCCGTCGTCACCGCCAACCGGGTGGTCGCCTGCTCCCAGTCGGCCCGCGAGAACGGGGTCCGGCGCGGGCAGCGCCGCCGGGAGGCGCAGGGCCACTGTCCGCAACTGCTGGTGCTGCCGCGCGACGAGGCCGCTGAGGCTCGCGTCTTCGAACCGGTGGTCGCCGCGCTCGAGGCGATCGCCCCGGGCGTCGAGATCACCCGGCCCGGCCTCGCCGCGATAGACGTGCGCGGGCCGACGCGCTACTTCGGCGGCGAGACCGGCGTGCTGCACGCGCTGTCGCGCGGTGTCGCCGGGATCCCGGCGCTCGGCGGCGCCGACCTGCTGATCGGCATCGCCGACGGCGCCTTCGCCGCCGAGCAGGCCGCCCGCCGGGGACTGGTCGTCGATCCCGGCGGCTCCCCGGCCTTCCTGCACCCGCTTCCCATCGAGACCCTCGACCCGTCGGGGGCATCGACGCTCATCGACCTGCTGCGCCGCCTCGGCATCCGCACGCTCGGCGCGTTCGCTGCCCTGCCACCCCGCGACGTCCTGGCCCGCTTCGGCCCCGACGGCGCCTGGGCGCACCGCCAGTCGGGCGGTCGTGACGAGCGCCCGGTGTCCGGCCGCCGCCCGCCGGTCGAGTTCGCGGTGACCCTCGACCTCGAGCCGCCGGTCGACCGGGTCGACACCGTCGCGTTCTCGGCGCGCGGCATCGCCGAGCAGTTCGTCGCCGACCTCGGTGCGCACGGCCTGGCCTGCACCTGCCTCGAGCTTCAGGCCCTGAGCGAGAACGGCGAGGAGACCGTCCGGCGCTGGCGGCATGCCGGTGTCCTGTCGACCGTCGACGTCCTCGACCGGGTGCGCTGGCAGCTCGAGGGCTGGCTGTCCGGCGTGCACCGGCCGACGGGTGGGGTGACGCGGGTCTGCCTCGTGCCCGTGGACGTGGTTCCGACCGGCACGCATCAGCAGGCGCTGTGGGGCGGCTCGGGTGCCGAGGACGAGAAGGCCGCCCGCGCGCTGGCCCGGGTGCAGACCCTGCTCGGTCACGGCTCGGTGCTAACCCCGGTGCTCGACGGCGGCCGCGACCCCGGTCAGCGCACCCGCCTGGTGCCGTGGGGTGACGAGCCGGTCCCGCTGCGGTCCCCGGAACAGCCGTGGCCGGGGCAGCTGCCCGCCCCGGCCCCGTCGGTGCTGCTCGACCCGCCGCGCCCGGCCCAGTTGCTCGACGCCGCCCGCCGTCCGGTGCTGGTCACCGAGCGCGGCGCGATGCCTGCGCCGCCCGCGCTGTTCGGCATGGACGGCGCCGCCGTCGCCGCGGTCACCTCCTGGGCCGGACCGTGGCCGGTCGACGAGCGGTGGTGGAGCCCGGAATCAGCCCGCCGCGTCGTGCGCTGCCAGATCGTCGACGTGCGCGGCCGCGCCTATCTCGTCACCGGGACGATGCCCGCGGATCAACCGCCGAGCTGGCAGGTGGACGCCATCTACGACTGATACCGCCCCACGAGCCTGGCGTTCGACCCTTCGAGCGGTCTGCCGTCCAGCCGCGCACCCAGCTCACGCTGGAACTCCTGGAACGCCGGCAGCTCGGGCAACACGCCTTCGCCGCCCACCGCCACATGGACGAACGTCACCCCATCGTCGAGCCGGAAGGTGGCGTACTGCAGGCCCTCGGGCCGGCTCTGCGCCAGCTCCGCATACACCGCCTCCACGAGCCGCTGATTCTCCTCGGCCCCCTCGGCCGTCGTCCGGTACCGCGCCACGAACGCTTCTCTCATCGCCTGTCCCTTCATCGGTTCGCTGTCACAGGTACAGACACGCCGCCCGTCGGAAAGTGGTCGGTGCGGCCGCGATGACTTTCCGGCGCCGCCCCGGTCAGTACTGGTGACACATCCGACCGGGAGGCATCGTGACCACACCCTCGACGAGCACCCAGCGCTGGGTCCTCGCCCTGACGTCCACCGCTGCGCTGATGGTCGCCCTCGACCAGTTGGTGGTGGCGACCGCGCTCAACGCGATCCGCGACGACCTGCACGCATCGATCGCCACGCTCGACTGGACGGTCAACGCGTACAGCCTGAGCTTCGCCGTCCTGCTCATCACCGGCGCGGCACTCGGCGATCGCTACGGCCGCCTACGGATGTTCATCGCCGGCCTCAGCCTGTTCTGCCTCGCCTCGATCGCCTGCGCTCTGTCGCCGGACATCGCGTTGTTGATCGCCGCCCGCACCGTCCAGGGCGCGGGCTCGGCGTTGGTGATGCCACTGGCGGTGTCGCTACTGACGGCCGCCTTCCCCGTCCAGGCCCGCGGGAGGATCGTCGGCATCTTCACCGGCATCGTCGGCCTCGCCGTCGTCGGCGGCCCCGTGGTGGGCGGCGCCGTCACCGATGCGATGTCCTGGCAGTGGATCTTCTGGCTCAACGTGCCGATCGGTGCGACGCTGATCCCGCTGGCGCTGCGCCGGATGGCCGAGAGCCGCGGTCCGCGGATGCGTCCTGACCTCATCGGCCTCGTACTGGTCACCACTGCCCTGTCGGGCATCGTCTGGGGACTGGTGCGCGCCGACGCCGCCGGGTGGTCCAGCGGCGAGGTCCTGGCGACGTTGATCGGCGGGACGCTGCTCGTCGCCGCGTTCGTCCGCTGGGAACTGCGAGCACCCGCACCCATGCTGCCGATGCACCTCTTCCGGGTGCGGTCGTTCTCGGCCGGCAACGCGGCGGCGTTCCTGGTGACCGCGTCACTGGTCGGCACCGTCTTCCTCGTGGCCCAGTACCTGCAGATCACGCTCGGCTTCAGCCCGCTCGGCGCCGGCCTGCGGTTCATCCCGTGGACGGCCCTGCTGTTCGTCGTCGCGCCCCTGGCCGGTTCGTTGAGCGAGCGGCTCGGCGCCCGGCCCCTGGTGGTCACCGGGCCGGCCCTGCAAGCAGTCGGGTTCCTCTGGCTCGCCTACGACGTCGCCGAAGGCAACCCCTACGCCGACTTCATCCCGGCGCTGCTCGTCGCCGGCTGCGGGACGTCCATGACGCTTCCGGCCCTGCAGAATTCGGTCATGAACTCCGTACCGCCCGATCACCTGGGCAAGGCCTCGGGCACGTTCAGCTCGATGCGCCAACTGGGCGGGGTGTTCGGCGTAGCCGTCGCCAGTGCGGTGTTCTCGGCCGGCGGCAGCTACGCGGGTCCGCAGAAGTTCGCCGACGGGGTGACCCCCGCGCTCTGGGTCTGCGCGGGGCTCGCAATCGCCGCGTCCCTCGCCGGGCTGCTGCTCCCCAGGCGGCCCGCACCGCCACCGGCTCGCGCGACGGCTCCGGAGGCCCTCGTCGATGCCGCCGTCTGAAGCCGACTTCGCGCAGCGGACCGAACCGTTGCGCCGCGAGCTCCTCGCGCACTGCTATCGGATGCTCGGCTCCTTCCACGACGCCGAGGACGTCGTGCAGGAGACGTACTTGCGGGCGTGGCGGGGGTTCGACGACTTCGAGGGACGTTCGTCGGTGCGCACCTGGATGTACCGGATCGCCACCCGGGCCTGCCTCACCGCGCTGGAGAACAAGGGACGTCGCGTCCTGCCGTCGGGCATCGGCGCACCGAGCGACGATCCGGCCGGGCCGCTGGCCGAGCGCCGCAGCGATGTCCCCTGGCTGCAGCCACTTCCCGACGACGCGGTGCGCGGCGACGGCGAGGATCCGGCCATGGTCGCCGTACGGCGGGAGAGCACCCGGCTGGCCTTCGTCGCCGCGCTGCAGGGCCTGCCCGCGCGGCAGCGGGCCGCGCTGATCCTGCGCGACGTGCTGGCCTTCCCGGCGGCCGACGTCGCCGAGCTGCTCGAGATGACCGTGGCCGCCGTCAACAGCGCGCTGCAGCGGGCCCGGACGCAGCTGCAGAGCTCGACCCCGTCGGAGGAACTGGTGACGATGACACCCGACGTCGACGTCGAACTGCTGGACCGCTTCATCTCGGCGTTCGAGGCGGCGGACATGTCCGCGCTCTCGGGACTGTTCCGCGACGACGTGCGGCTGGAGATGCCGCCCGTCCCGACCTGGTTCGACGGACGGGGCGCGGTGCTCGGCTTCTTCACCAGTCGCGTGCTGGCCGGCCAGCGACGCCGGCTCGTGCCGACGAGCGCCAACGGCTGCCCGGCGGCCGCCACCTACGTGGCCGGCGTGGACGGGCGGATGCGGGCGCACAACATCCAGGTGCTCGAGGTGCGCGACGGGCGCGTGGCCCACATCTACGCGTTCCTCGACACCGAGGTGTTCGCGTCCTTCGGGCTGCCGCTCGAGTGGCCGCTTCTGACCTGACCTGCACCCACCGGCGCACCGCCGGTCAGCCGGCGAGGATCGCCGCCACCGTCGCACCGAGGTCCCAGCAGGCTTCGACGTCGGCCTTGCCCGGCGCGCCGATCACCGTGACCGGGGCGTGCACCCGCTCCCAGCTCATGCCCTTGGTGATCGACTCGGCGGCCCGCACAGCGCCCTCCGTGTCGTTGTTGCCGTGCACGTACAGCCCATACGGAGCGCCGGCCTTCGCCTCGAGAGCCGGGTAGTAGACGCCGTCGAAGAAGTGCTTCATCGCCCCGGACAGATACCCGATGTTGGCCGGTGTCCCCAGCACGAAGCCGTCGGACGCGAGGACGTCGACGGCCGTCGCGGTCAGCGCGGGACGCACCCGGACCTCGACTCCGTCGATTCCCTCGGCCCGGGTGCCGTCGAGCACCGCTTCGAGCAGCGTCTGCAGGGCGGGCGAGGTGGTGTGGTGGACCACGAGCAAGACGGGCACGACTCAACATATCGCCGGAGGCGGGGACGCCGCTCGACCGGACTTTGGTCCCTATGTCCGGGGTTTCGGCGATGTTAGGTTCGGTGACATTCGAGGCGCCGGTCGCCGGCACCAGGATGGCCCGGGACCGCGCGTCGATGTTCTGCGGCGTCGCCGGAGGCGGGCGGGAAGGCGCGCTAGAAGGCGCTCAGCCCCCACGGCGTGCCGAGCCCGGTCGGGCCGTCGAACCCCGTCTTCGACGTGCAGAGGTACGACGAGTTGCACTGGCCGTTGGCGCCGCTGCCCACGTCGGTCAACGCGCTGTGATGCGCGTATGCGTAGGACGCGGCGCGGCGGTTGCCGGCCAGTGTGTAGATGGCGGCAATGATCGGCGCGGACAGACTCGTGCCGCCGATCTGGGCCCAGCCGTTGAGTCCCTGCGCGCCGCCGAGGTTCAGGAACAGGTCGCACAGGGCCGCCAGCGGGCAGTTGTTGAACGTGTCGTACACAGCCAGGCCGGTGGCCGGATCAGCGACGGCGGCGACGTCGGCAACGGTTCGCCGGGTGCAGCCGGTGTCGTGTTGCCATGAAGGCTTGGGCTCGTAGCGGGAACAGCCGCTGCCCGCGCCGGCCCAGGCGGTCTCGGCCCATCCCCGGCTGTTCGACGCGCGGACGAGGGTCGTACCGCCGACCGCGGTGACATAGCGGGACGACGCGGGGTATTCGACGCGGTAGCCTGCGTCGCCGGTCGCCGCGGTGATGGCCACACCGGGGTGGTTCAGGTGCTTGTCGAGCGCGAGCTCGGAACTGTCCTCCGGCCCGCCGAAGCTGAGCGACACGGCGAAGGCCAGTCGCGCGGCGGTGTCGATCGCCGCCATCAGTGCGCCGGGCGCGGCGGAATCGGCCTCCACGAGCAGGACGTGGCAGTCCGGGCAGGTGCCCGAGACAGCGTCGAGATCGAGGCTGATTTCCTGCGCCCATCCGTAGTCAGGTGCCGGCCGGGGGCTGGCCGCCCCTCGCTGGTTCACCTTGCGGAAGCATTTGTTCGCCGTCGTACACGCGGGCAGACCGAACGTCTTGCGGTAGACGGCGAGGTCGGCCTCGGCCCGCGGATCGTCGTAGGCGTCGACGACCGCGACCGTTCGACCGCGGCCGGACGTGCCGTTCAGCTTGTACGCGGTGCGGATCACGCTCGGCCCGTAGCCGGCCGGACCCGGCGTCGCGTTCGGGGACACCGAACTGCGAACGACCTGGCCGAAGCAGGTGAGCGCGTTGCCTGTCGGGTCCTGGGCCGCAGGCAACAGCGATACCGATGAATGACCGGCCGCGTTGGCGCAGCCGAAGGGCAGCAGACCGCCCAGCCGGATCGAGGCGCCGGCCCCGCTCTGGTTGAGCCCGACGCACAGGGCGAGTCCGATCAGCGGCGCCAGTACGGCAGCGAAGAGGGCCCTGGTCCGCTCGGAGATGGCAGGCACATTCTGCTTAACCCCTGGGTCGGGCTTTCGTTACGTCCCGGCAGAAAACTATTCCCGAACGGTCCGGTTCGCCCGATAACGTCGTGCGACGTGAGCGAGCAGCTGGAACTGGTGGACGAGACGTGGTCGAGTGCGCTGGCGGTGGTGGCGCATCCGGACGACCTGGAGTACGGAACCGCCGCGGCGATCGCCCGGTGGACGGCACAGGGCAAGCGCGTGGCCTACTGCCTGGCCACGAGGGGCGAAGCGGGCATCGACAGCATCGAGCCGGAGCGGTGCGGTCCGCTGCGCGAGGCCGAGGAGCGTGCCTCGGCCCGCGTGGTCGGCGTCGACACCGTCGAGTTCCTGGGTCATCCGGACGGGACACTCGAGTACGGGCTCCCGCTCCGTCGCGACATCGCCCGCGCGGTCCGGCGGCACCGGCCCGACATCGTCATCACGATGAATTACCACGAGACGTGGGGGGCGGGCACCCGCAACCAGGCCGATCACATCGCGCTCGGCCGGGCCGTTCTCGACGGTGTCCGCGACGCCGGCAACCGCTGGGTGTTCCGCGAGCTGCTCGACGAGGGGCACGAGCCGTGGAAGGTGTCGACCCTGCTCGTCAGCGGAGTTCCGGACGGTACGCACGGCGTCGACGTGAGCGACTACTGGCAGACCGGCGTGGAGTCGTTGCAGGCCCATGAGCAATACCTGCGCGGTCTGGGCGACGGACCGATGTCCGACCCGACGGAGTTCCTCGAGGCGTTCGCGCGGCAGGCCGGCACCCGGTTGGGCGTCGCGTTCGGTCTGGGCTTCGAGGTGGTGAACCTCTGACGTGTCAGGCGGGCCAGATCTTGCGACGCGCCGGCGTGACGGGACGGCTGGAGTCGGCCCAGGACTCATCCCCGGCCGGCTCCTCGCCGGCGTCGGTGCGGACCAGCGTCAAGGTCGACTGCTCCGGGGCGTCGGCGGGTGCGGAATCATGCGATTCAGGAGCTGTCATATCCCGCACGCTAACCGCTGGGTACGACAACGGGGGGCGCGTTCGCGACGAGCGATCAGGATCGGCTATCGGCAGGAGACGGCATGCGCGTTACCCGCATCACGACGAACCTTCGCGTGCCCGACATCGACGCGGCCAAGAGCTTCTACACCGGCTATCTCGGGCTGACCGACGAAGAGTTCAACCTCGGCTGGGTTGCCCGGTACACCTCCCCGGAGACCGGCGCCCACGTCCAACTCGTCACCCGCGACGCGACGGCCGCCGAGGACTCGGTCATGTCCGTCCACACCACTGACGTCGAGGCCGCGTACCGGGAGGCGCAGCAGCTCGGATACGAGATCGTCCACCCGATCACCACCGAGGCGTGGGGGCCGCGCCGCTTCTTCGTCCGGGCACCGGACGGCACCGTCATCAACGTTGTCGGTCACCCCACTGAGCACGCGGAGGACGTTTCGTGATCGACCACCTGCCCCCACCGAGAACCCTGCTGACCGGGCGGTCGATGGTCGAATCCGGTCGCTGGCACGACGGGCGCTGGTGGTTCGCCGACTGGGGCACCGGGGAGGTCGTGGCTGTCGGCCCGGACGGAGTCGCCGAGGTGGCCGCGCCGGGGCGGCCGCCGCCCCGAATGGGCTGGTCGATCGACTGGCTGCCCGACGGGCGGCTGTTGACGACCGGGCCGTCGGTCGTGCGCCATGAGGCTGACGGCACGCAGGTGCCGCACTGTGAACGCGGCGGCAACGAGATCGCCGTGCACCCCCGTGGACACGTCTACGTCAACGGCGCCGACTTCGAAGCTGAGCTGGAACAGCCTTGCCGCCGGAGCGTAAGGCCGGCCGCCTTCGGTCGCGACGCGGACGGTCAGCCGGGCGTCGCCTGACGCGCGGTCCGGTGGGCGAGGGCCTGGAGTTGTCCTTCGTGCACGCCGGGCGACCAGTCGTTGCTGCCTCGGTCGAGTCGCGGGTCGTCGGGCTCGCGGCCGTCACGCAGGGCGAACAGGTACGCCCGATCCACGTCGATGCGTGCCTGTAGCTGGCCGGCTTGTCCGACGGACCCGTGCCCGGGGACGACCACGTCCACGTCGCCTACCACTTCTTCGAGCGCCTCCAAGGCACTGAGGTAGTCCGCAATCGGGTCAGCGGTGCCGTTCAGGTCGAGTATCGGGATCAAGAGGTCGGAAACCATGTCCCCGGCCACGAGGACCCCACGCTCCTCGATAAGAAGCGCGGCATGGCCGGGGGCGTGCGCCTGGTGCTCGACGAGCCGCACCCGGAGACCGTCCCACGGAATCAGTGCGGTCTCGGCGGGCAGCCCGATGATCTGCCCGAGCAGATCGAGCGGCACCTCGTCGACGAGGTCGGGCGGGATCAGCGTGGCGACGCGGGCCTTCGCACCCGGGTCGGACAGCCGCTGCCGGACCGTGGCGGCGCAGGTCGCCGTGCCGTACCGGGGCGCCGTGCCGAATCGCGGGTCCCACAGCAGGTGATCCCAATGCGGATGGGTCGAGAAGGCGGCAACCACAGTCTGGCCGGACAGGTCGTTCGCGAGGCAGGCCATTTCCGCCGCACGCACCCCGGCGTCGATGAGCAGCACGCCGGACCCGCCCTGCACGACGACGGCGTTGCTCTGACAGAACTCGCTCTTGTGGATCAGCACACCGTCCACGACCTGCTTCAGCACACGATTTCCTTCCGCATCTCATCTGGAATCGTTCGGCGCGAACATAGTGCGTCACACCGACGCTGTGGCGTTTTCGACCGGGAAGACCAGATGGGTCACGCGGTCGCCCTGAATGCAGGTCGTCGGGTTGCCGAGCACGACGTCGGGAGCGGACAGCCGGCCGAAGAACGGCCGGTTTCCCTCACCCATCACGACGGGCACGAGGTCGACGGCCACCTCGTCGAGCAGTCCGAGATCGAGGCACTGACGAGCGATGGTCCCGCCGGCGACGGTGACGTCACGGTTGCCGGCCAGTTCCTTGGCCCGCGCGATTGCCGCTTCGAGGCCGTCGGTCACGAACGTGAACGGCGCGTCGGGGTGCGCGGCGATCCAGTCCTCGGGCACGCGGTGGGTGACGACGACGACCGGCACGTCCAGGGTGTGTCGGCCGTTCCACCCGTCAGTGACGTCGAACAGAGTCCGGCCGCAGACGAGGGCACCGAGCGAGGACACCCAGTTCTGCCAGTGCGCGGCGCTCGGCGGCGTGAGGTGAACCGTGAAATCGCCGGCTGGTGTCGGGAGCTCGACGTTTCCGTTCTGCAGCCAGTCGAACAGTCGGCCGATGCTGTTGTCCTGCTTGGCGACGTAACCGTCCAGGGACATGATCGCCTGTCCCACCACCTTGCTCATGGTGCTCTCCGTTCGTGTCGGGTAATTGCGGCTCAGCAGTGCGTCGAACGGACTGACGTGCTTTCGACAGCCGGGACACCGCTGGCTTAAACCGAACACGCGTTCTAGTCTTGGGAAATGGGCTTCGACAACCCGGACATCCCGTGGCGCGAGCTGGAACGCCGCCTGTCCGGGCGACCGCCGACCACCCCGGTGGCCGGCGACGGCGGGGATTCGCCGGCCTGGTCACGCAAGCGGGCGCCCTACGAAGCGGCGCCGCTGACCGCCGACCGGTCGCGTCCCCAGGTGGCCTACGGCGAGCTGCACGCGCACTCGTCGTTCAGCTTCCTCGACGGCGCGTCGGCGCCGGAAGAGCTCGCCGAGGAAGCCGTCCGGCTCGGTCTCGAATCGCTGACCCTCACCGACCACGACGGCGTCTACGGCGTCGTCCGCTTCGCCGAGGCGGCCGAGGCGCACGGGCTGGCGACCGGCTTCGGCGCCGAGCTGTCGCTCGACGTCGCGCTGCCGAGCACCGCGGCCGAGCGGGCGATCGCCGCCCGGGTCGGGATTCCCGACCCACCCGGCACCCATCTGCTCGCGCTCGCGCGCAACCCCGACGGCTATGCCCGGCTGTCCCGCGTCATCGGCACCGCGCACCTGCGCGGCGGCGCCAAGGGGCGTCCGGTCTATGACGCCCTCGAGGAACTCGCCGCCGTCGCTGACGGTCATTGGCTGGTGCTCACCGGCTGCCGCAAGGGCGCGGTCCGCCGGGCGCTCGACCGCGACGGCGCCGACGCGGCCCGCCGCGAGCTCGACCGGTTGGTCGCGCTCTTCGGCCGCGACAACGTCGTCGTCGAGCTGACCCATGAGCTGGACCCGGTCGCCGACGAGCGCTACGCGGTGCTGGCCGCGCTGGCCGATGAGCTGCGGCTCGATCTCGTTGCGACCACCGCCGCGCACTATCACGGCCCGCCGCGCCGTCCTCTCGCAACCGCGATGGCCGCGGTGCGTGCCCGCAGCAGCCTCGACGACATCGACGGGTGGTTGCCGGGCTGGGCCGGCCAACACCTGCGCAGCGGCGACGAGATGGCCGCCCGCTTCGCCTCCTGGCCGACCGCGGTGGCCAACTCGGCCCGGCTGGCCAAGGAGATCGCGTTCCCGCTGTCGCTGATCGCGCCTGACCTGCCGCCGTTCCCGTGCCCGCCCGGACACGACGAGATGAGCTACCTGCGCGAGCTCGCCTACGCCGGGGCGGCGCAACGCTTCGCCGGCAAGCGGCACGAGGCCAAGGCCTACGCGATGATCGAGCACGAACTCGAGATCATCGAGGAGCTGCACTTTCCCGGCTACTTCCTCGTCGTCTGGGAGATCGCGAAGTTCTGCCGCGACAGCGGCATCCTCTGTCAGGGACGCGGCTCGGCGGCGAACTCCGCGGTCTGTTACGCCCTCGGCATCACCGCGATCGACGCCGTCTACTACGAGCTGATGTTCGAGCGCTTCCTCGCGCCCGAGCGCGGTGAGCCACCGGACATCGACATCGACATCGAGTCCGATCGGCGCGAAGAGGTCATCCAGCACGTCTACGAGATGCACGGACGCGAACACGCCGCCCAGGTCGCGAACGTCATCACCTACCGGCCCAAGTCGGCGGTGCGCGACATCGCGAAGGCGCTGGGCTACTCGGCCGGCCAGCAGGACGCGTGGAGCAAGGAGATCGAGCGCGGTTACTACTGGGCCTACACCCCGGCGCATCCGAAGGCAGGCGAGCTGCCGGCGCCGGAACCGGGTGACCGCGGCACCGCCGAAGAACTCGCCGACGTCCCCGACAAGGTCGTCGAGCTCGCGGCGGAACTGCAGAACACGCCTCGCCATCTCGGTATCCACTCCGGCGGCATGGTCATGTGCGACCGCCCGGTGATCGAGGTGTGCCCGGTCGAGTGGGGCCGGATGCCCGGGCGCACCGTGCTGCAGTGGGACAAGGACGACTGCGCCGAGATCGGCCTGGTGAAGTTCGACCTGCTCGGGCTCGGCATGCTCTCGGCGATCCAGTACTGCTTCCAGTTCATCACCGAGCACCACGGCGTCACCTTCGAGCTGGCCACGCTGCCGCAGGAGGCGCCGTGCGTCTACGACATGCTCTGCGCGGCCGACTCGATCGGGGTGTTCCAGGTCGAGTCCCGCGCGCAGATGGCCACGCTGCCGCGGTTGAAACCCCGCACCTTCTACGACCTCGCCTGCGAGGTGGCGCTGATCCGCCCCGGCCCGATCCAGGGCGACTCGGTGCACCCGTTCATCCGCCGCAAGAACGGTGAGGAGCCGATCACGTATCCGCACCCGCGGTTGGAAGAACCGCTGAAGCGGACGATGGGCATTCCGCTGTTCCAGGAACAGCTGATGCAGATCGCGGTGGCCGTCGCCGACTTCACGCCGTCCGACGCCGACCAGCTGCGCCGGGCGATGGGCTCGAAGCGCTCGAAGGACCGCATCGACGCCATGCGCATGCGGCTCTTCGACGGCATGGCCGCGAACGGCATCACCGGCGCGGCGGCCGAGAGCATCTACGAGAAGATCAAGGCGTTCGCCGCGTTCGGCTTCGCCGAGTCGCACTCGATCAGCTTTGCGCTGCTCGTCTACGCGTCGTCGTGGCTGAAGCGGCACTACCCGGCCGCGTTCTGCGCAGCGCTGCTCAACGCCCAGCCGATGGGCTTCTACTCCCCACAGTCGCTGATCCACGACGCCAGGCGGCACGGCATCGAGATCCGCAAGCCATCGCTGTCGCAGTCGCGCGCCAAGACCACGCTGGAGCCGGGCTCGGGCCCGTCGCAGTGTCCGTGCCTGGACGCGCCGCAGCCGGCCGTCCGGCTCGGGCTGTCGTCGGTGCGCACCATCGGCGACGACCTGGCCGAGACGATCGTCGCGTCACGCGATGCGGACGGGCCGTTCGCGTTGATGGCCGACCTCGCGCGGCGGGTCGGGCTGTCGGCCGATCAGGTCGAGGCGCTGGCGACGTCCGGCGCGTTCGACTCGTTCGGCATCGGTCGCCGCGACGCGCTGTGGGGCGCCGGCGCGGCCGCGACCGCGCGGCCCGGTCAGCTCGACGTCGTCACCTTCGACGAGACCGCTCCCCCGCAGTTGCCGTCGATGACCGAGCCCGAGCAGTTGATCGCCGACATGTGGTCGACGTCGATGACCCCGGACGTCTACCCCACGACGTTGATCCGGCCCCGCCTCGACGCGCTGGGCATCATCACTGCCCGCGGTCTGCGGGCGTTGGAGAACCACACGCGGGTAACCGTCGGTGGTGTCGTCACCCACCGACAGCGGCCGGCCACCGCCCGGGGGGTCACCTTCCTCAACCTCGAGGACGAGACCGGCATGGTGAACGTCATCGTCGAGGAGACGGTCTGGCGGCGGCACCGGCGCATCGCTCGCGAGTCGGGCGGACTGCTGATCCGCGGCATGCTCGAGCACACGAGCGACGGCGTGATCAACGTGGTGGCCGAGCGGCTCGAGCGGCTGCACCTCGGGTTGCACGTCCAGTCGCGTGACTTCCGGTGACCGCATTGCGCTTCCCACCCCGCGTGGTTGATTTCCGCGGCGGAAATCAACCACCCCAGGCGGGAAGACGATGAGGTGGCGGCTGGCCGACGCCGCCGATGAGCCGGCGCTGTTCACTGCCGACGAGTTGTTCCTGCCCGATCTCGGGACGGGACGGATGTCGGACCTCGAGTTCCTGCACATCACCGCCAAGCGGATCCTCAACCACGTCCCGAGCGGGTCCCGCGCACCCACCAACTGGACGATCAATGTCTATAGGGGATGTTCACATGCGTGCAGTTATTGCTTCGCTCGGCCGACGCACGAGTACCTCGGGCTGAACATCGGTGAGGACTTCGACCGCAAGATCGTCGTCAAGATCAACGCGGTCGAGAAGGTGCGCGCCGAACTGGCTGACCCGCGCTGGTCGGGCGAGGCCGTGGCCATGGGCACGAACACCGATCCGTACCAGCGCGCCGAGGCGAAGTACCGGCTGACCCGTGGCGTGCTCGAAGCACTCGCCGAGCGGGCCAACCCGTTCTCGATCCTGACCAAATCCCCACTGGTCACGCGCGACCTCGACGTCATCACGCAGGCTGCTACGAGCGCCGAGGTGTCGGTCAACTTCTCGATCGGGACGCTCGACGAGCGGGTCTGGCGCGCCACCGAGCCGGGTTCCCCGCACCCGCGCCGCCGGATCGACGCGATGGCCAAGCTGGCCGCGGCCGGGATCAGGACGGGCGCCCTCGTCGCGCCGATCCTGCCGGCCTTGAGCGACAGCCCGGCCCAGCTGCGCGAGGTCGTCGGGGCAATCCGCGACGCCGGCGGCCGGTTGCTCGGCATCGGGCCGCTGCATCTGCGCCCGGGCGTGCGCGAGCACTTCCTCAACTGGCTGCGCGACGCCGACCCCGACCTGCACGCCGACTACCTGCGCCGCTACGCCACAAGTGACCACGCGCCCGGTCGGTACGTCGATCTGCTCTACAGCCGCGCCGGCCTGACCCGCCGCCGCTAGGCCGGAACGGCCAGCGCGTCGATCACCTGGTCGAGGACGCCGATCATGTCCTGCCGGGCCTGGTCCGCGTCGTCGGCCCGGGCGATGAACAGCGCCGCCTCGTCGAGCGCTCCGATGATGATGTGGGCCAGCGGCGCCACCGGCTGCGCCCGCACGCGGCCCACCTCGATGGCCCAGGCCAGGATGCTCTGGACGAGGCCCATGCCGTGGCGCAGGCCGATCTCGCGCCATCGCTCCCAACCCAGCACGACCGGCGCGTCGATGAGGGCGATCCGGTGCACCTCGGGGTCGGCGCAGGCCTCCAGCCAGCCGCGGGCGCCGAGCTTCATGAGGGCAATCGGGTCGGTCTCGCCGGAACCGTCCACCGCGGCCCCGATCCCCGCCGTCAGGTCGACCTCGACCTCCTCGAAGACGGCCGCGAACAGCTCGGTCTTGTCGGCGAACTGGTGATACATCGCGCCGCGGGTGACGCCGGCGGCCCGCACGATCGCCTCCGTGGCCACACCGGCGAACCCGTTCGCGGCGAACAGCGGCCGGGCGGCGCGGATCAGCGCGTCCTTGGTCGCGGCCGACCGCTCGGCCTGTGTCCGCGGGTTGTCTTTCATACAGGCAGTACGTATGTTTGTGACAGCACGTCCCGAACCTATCGCGAGGAGCCCTCTCATGCCGACCGTCGATCTACCCCAAGGCCGCGTCAACTACTCCGTCGCCGGGCCGGCCGACAGCGAGGAGCCGCCGGTCGTCTTCATCCACGGCCTGCTCGTCAACGGGGAACTGTGGTCTCGGCCGGCTGAGGACCTCGGCGGCCAGGGCATCCGCTCCTACGCGCCCGACCTGCCGCTCGGGTCGCATCGCATCGCGCTGGGCGAGGACGCCGATCTCAGTCCCCGCGGCGTCGCCCGGCTGATCCTGGACTTCCTCGACGCCCTCGACCTCACCGACGTCACGCTCGTCGGCAACGACACCGGCGGCGCGCTCTGCCAATTCCTGATCGACACCGATTCGACGCGCATCGGGCGACTCGTGCTCACCAACTGCGACGCGTTCGACAAGTTCCCGCCCCCGCCGTTCGGAGCCATCGTCGCCCTCGGCCGCCGCCCGTGGCGATTGCGGATGTTCCTGCGCAGCGCGGGACCGAAGTTCGTCCGGCACTCCATCCTCGGGTACGGGGGCCTCGTCGCAACACCGCTGGACGCCGAACTCAGCGCCCGCTGGGTGCGCCCGGCGATCGAGGACCGGGGCGTCGCGAAGGACACCGCGCGGTTCCTGCGCGCCATCGACAAGCGCGAACTCGCCGACGTGGCCACGCGACTGGGCGACTTCGACAAACCGGTCCTGCTCGTCTGGGGCGAGGCCGACCGGTTCTTCAAGATCGAGTTCGCCGAGCGCCTGCAGCAGGCGTTCGGCGACGCGCGCCTGGTCCGGATCCCCGGAGGCCGCACCTTCGTGCCCTATGACTCTCCGGACCGGCTGGCCGACGAGATTCGCGCCCTCTCCCGCCAGCCGGCCTGACCGACTCGCTGGCGCACCCGGCTCAACTGCGGCAGGCTCATCACAAATGTGGCCGGCCGGAAGCAGGTGAGCGCACTGAAGATCTCGGACATTCTGCGTCACAAGACAGCCACCAGTCCCAAAGGTGTCGTCACGATCGCTCCGAGCGACACGGTCACCCAGTTGGTCGCCGCGCTGGCCGAGCACAACGTGGGGGCCCTGATCGCCGTCGACGGGGACCGCGTGGTCGGCATCGTCTCCGAACGCGACGTGGTCCGCCGCATCGCCGAACAGGGACCGGATGTGCTCGACGACGCCGTCGACACGATCATGACGGCGTCGGTGGTGAGCTGCTCCAGCGAGGACTCGGTCGACAGCATCGCCGAGACGATGACGCAGCGGCGCATCCGCCACATGCCGGTGATCGACGGCAGCGAGCTGGTCGGCGTCGTCTCGATCGGTGACGTGGTGTCCAGCCGGATCCGGCAGCTGGAGACCGATCGCGGTCAGTTGGAGCAGTACATCTCGGGCTGATGACGGACTAGGTTACAGTCGCTTTACCTCAATCTAACATC
>NZ_JBHEMO010000023.1:0-43781 GCF_046262535.1 Jatrophihabitans sp.
ACCGGCGAAGCGCTGACGATCACCGGCGACGGACAGCTCCTGGTCCTGGAATTGCGCTGATCACGCCCTGCCGCCCCGGCCGTCCGCGTCCGGTGTGCCCGCGTCATGATGAACCATGGTGATCATCGCCGCGGCAGCCCGTGCGGTCCTCGCCGAGCCTTCGCAGCTGCTTCCGGCCCGCGAACAGATGGCGTTAACGCTGGGCTTCCACATCATCCTGGTGCCCTTCGGTGTCGCCTTCACAGCGATCACGGGGCCTCGCTGCTGTCCGGGTTCCGTCCGAGCACCCGCATCGCCGGGCTGGACGCGATACCGCCGCAGGTTCGCCCGACCGAGCGGCAGGTCGACATCGTCCACCTGTCGTTCGACCTGATGGTCGGCACGGCCTTCGCGCTGCTCGGTCTGGCGCTGTGGTTCGCGATCGCGTGGTGGCGCCGCCGCGAGGTGCCGACGAACCGGTGGTTCCTGCGCGCGACGGCGATCAGCGGCGTCTTCGCGGTCATCTCGCTGGAATGAGGCTGGGTGGTGACCGAGGTCGGCCGCCAGCCGTGGACGGTCGTGGGGCTCGTGCTCACCCGCGACGCGGTCGCGACGTTGTCCGTCGTGGCGGCGAACTCCTGGATGAACCAGCCGGGCGGAATCACGATGCGCAGCTCGGCATCGTCCTGCGCGGAGCGGGCTTCGCGTTCGCCAAGGTGCTGGAGCGCTCACCCGACACCCGCGTCAACGGTGCCGCGTTCGCCGTCTCGTCCATCACCACGCCGTTCTTCTTCGGCACCGTCGCCGGTGGCGTCGCCTCCGGGCGGGTTCCGACGGCCGGGAACGGCGACGCGGTGCGGAGCTGCCTCAATCCGACCTCGCTGCTCGGCGGAGCAATCGCAGTGACCGTGTGCGCGTACCTCGCGGCGGCCTTCCTCAGCGAGGACGCGCGGGTCCGTGGCGAGGACGACCTGGTGGACTGGGCCCGCCGACGGGCCGTCAGCGCGGCGGTAACGTCCGGCGCACTGTCGCTCGCCGGACTCTTCGTTCTGCACTCGGACGCGCACCGGCTATGGACGCACTTGCTGCACGCGGCGGTGCCGCTCGTCGTCGTCTCCGTCCTGAGCGGGTCGGCGGCTCTGGTGCTCCTGCGGCGCGGCGCGCCACGGGTCGTGCGCGTTCTCGCGGTCGTGGCCGTCGGCGCCATCGTCCTCGGCTGGGGCGTGGCCCAGTACCCCTACCTGCTCGGGACGCATCTGAGCATCGGCGCCGCGGCCGCACGGACGGCGACCCCGGGCGCGTTGGCCGTCGTCACCGGACTGGCTGCCCTGCTCGTCGTGCCCTCGATCGCGCTGCTGTTCGTGCTGCAACAGCGCGCCCGGTTGGAATAAGCGGCGTGCGCCCGCCTCCTAGGGTGAGGACATGCGGACAGCGACACTTGGCGGGTTGACGGTCTCGGCACAGGGCCTCGGCTGCATGGGCATGAGTCAGAGTTACGGACCGACCGATTGGGACGAGTCGATCGCGACGATCAATCGCGCGATCGACCTGGGCGTGACGCTCCTCGACACAGCGAACGTGTACGGCGCCGGGCACAATGAGGTCCTCGTCGGACGCGCGCTGGTCGGCCGCCGCGACGAGGTCCAGCTTGCGACGAAGTTCGGCATCGACCGTGACGTCGCATCGGATCAGCGGCAGGTGCACGGCAAGCGCTCGTACGTGCATGCGGCCTGCGAGGACTCGCTGCTGCGGCTCGGCGTCGATCACATCGATCTGTACTACCTGCACCGGCCGCCGCAGGACGCCGAGATCGAGGAGACGGTCGGCGCGATGGCCGAGCTCGTACAGGAAGGCAAGGTCCTGCATCTGGGCCTGTCCGAGGTCGACGACGCGCTGCTGCGTCGGGCCTCCGCGGTGCACCCGATCGCTGCCGTGCAGAGCGAGTACTCGCTGTGGACGCGCGATCCGGAGACGACCGTGCTCGAGGCGCTGCGCGAGCTGGGCATCGGCCTCGTCCCGTTCTCGCCGCTGGGCCGCGGCTTCCTCACCGGGACCGTCGACCCGTCCACCTTCGGCGACAAGGACTTCCGGGCCGGCAATCCGCGCTTCGCCGGCGACGCGGGTGCGGCGAATCGGCGCATCGCCGACGCGGTGGCCGCCGTCGCCGCGGCGAAGGGGGTGGCCGCCGCCCAGGTGGCGCTCGCCTGGGTGCACGGACAGGCCGCCCGGCTCGGCGTTTCTGTCGTGCCGATCCCCGGCACGAAGCGCGTCAAGTGGCTCGAGCAGAACGTCGCGGCAGTGGACGTGCAACTCACTGAGGACGACTACGCCCAGCTCGATCCGCTCGCTGAAATTGTCGTCGGCGGGCGCTATTAGGGACTTGGCACTCGCGGTGTGAGAGTGCTAAAACATCAAGTGCACGGTTGATGTCGCCCGTCAAGGCGGCGGGCGGTGTGCGAGGAGGTGAGAGCCGTGCTTCGCTTCGACCCCTTCCGTGACGTTGACAGGCTGACCGAGCAGTTCCTGGGCGTGCCATCGGGCTCCGCTCGGGCACCCCGCTTCATGCCGATGGACCTGTACCGGTCCGGTGACCACTACGTTTTGCACGCCGATCTGCCGGGCGTCGACCCCGGGTCGGTGGACATCGGCGTCGAGAACAACACGCTGACGATCAAGGCCGCGCGCAGCGAGCGCACCGAGGACGACGTGCAGTGGATCTCGAGCGAGCGGTTCACCGGCGCCTACATGCGTCAGCTCGCGCTCGGTGACGGCATCGACGCCGAAAAGATCAGCGCGACGTACGCGAACGGCGTGCTCACGGTGACCCTGCCGGTCGCCGAGAAGGCCAAGCCGCGCCGGGTCTCGGTATCGGTCGACGACACCAGCACGTCGGTAGAGACCCGCAATCAGCAGGCGGAAATCTCCGCCTGATCCGGTCTGCCTGGTTCGCTTCCCGCCTGATGTGGTTGGAAATCTCGTCCCAAAGCAACCACACCAGGCGGGAAGGTGGATCGTCGCCTGTGGACAACCCGTTTCCCCCGGTTCCGTCGCGACCATCGGGGCATGGGTGGCCTGCGCGATTCCGACCTGTACCTCGACCACGTGCTGGTCGACGCCACTCCTCGCAGTGGCACGCTGTCGTCCGGCGCGGCCGAGCAGGGGGCGGCTCGGCACTGGACGGCGCGGCACTGGACGGCTCGGCACTGGACGGCCTGGTGGCGTGAGCGGGCCGGCGAGGGCGACACCGTCGTCGCAACGGCCGCCCGCCAAGGCTTCGTCCTCACGGCGGCGCAGCTGGTCGCGCTCGACGTGGCGCGGCAACCGATCCGGACCGCGATTCGCCGGGGCCGCTGGATCGCGCCGGCACGAGGTGTGGTTGCGCCGCTGGCGGTCGCCGAGCCACGCGCGAGCCCGCTGCTGACCGCTCGCCTCCGCACGCCCTGGCTGCTGCGGCGCCGGCGCTCTTACGCCCGGACCATGTCGTGAGCGGCCGCAGCGCGGCGGTACTGCACGGGTTGCCGACCTTCGCAGTGCCGCCATTGCCGGTCCTGACGTCGCGCGAGCCGGTCGGGCTGGGGCACCGAGGGACCACGACGGTTCGGCTGGCCGGATTGCGCGACGACGACGTCACCACCTGGTTCGGGGTGCCGGTGACATCCGTTGCCCGCACCGTGGTTGACCTGGCCCGACATGACCGCGTCGACGGGGTGATGGCCGGCGATGCGGCGCTGCACGAGCAGCTGGTAGAGACGTCCGCGCTCGACGCCGCGCTCGCCACGGCACGTGGCTGGCCCGGCATTCGGCGCGCGAGATCGGTGCTGGCCCTCGCGTCGCCACTCTCGGAATCGCCGCTGGAATCGCTGGTGCGGCTGCGACTGCACGACGCGGGCCTGCCGCAGCCGGCGCGGCACGTGTGGATCCCGGGCACGTCCTACCGCGTCGACATGCTGCTGCCCGGCCATCGATTGATCATCGAGGCTGACGGGCGGGAGAAGTACTCGGGCGACGAGCTGTGGGCGGAGAAGCGGCGTGAGACGCGGCTGCGTGCGCTCGGCTACCGCGTCGAGCGCTTGCTGTGGGAGGACGTGGTGCGTCGCTGGCCCGAGACGCGCCGGCGGCTCCTCGCGACTCTGCGCCTCCCGCCTGATGTGGTTGAGATTCAGCGCGAGAATCAACCACGGCAGGCGCGAAGCGCACGCGTCGAGCGGTAGCGTCGCCGCGTGAGAATCGTGTCGATGTTGCCCTCGGCCACCGAGATCGTCTACGCGCTGGGTCTGGGCGACGACCTGGTCGGCGTGACGTTCGAGTGCGACGAGCCGCCCACCGCCCGCGTCGAGAAGACGGTGGTCGTCGGTGGTCGCGACACCTCCGACATGGCGCCGGACGCGATCGACGCCTACGTGCGCGCGCAACTGGCATCCGGCGAGGACCTGTACACACTGCACGCGGAAGCCCTGGCCGGCCTCGCCCCTGAGCTGATCCTCACCCAGGACCTCTGCCGGGTGTGCGCGCTGCCCACCGACCGGGTCGAAGACGCGCTGGACTACCTCGGCTGCGGGGCGGACGTGGTGTCCCTCGACCCGCACTCGCTCGACGACGTGCTCGCAACCTTCCTCGCCGTCGGCGAACGAGCCGGCGTCCGCGACCGGGCCGAGACGGTGGTCGCCCGGGCGCGGGAGCGCCTGGCCGCCGTCTCCGCCGCCGTCCAGGGCCGGCCGGCTCCGAACGTGGTGATCGTCGAGTGGGTCGACCCGCCGTTCACGGCCGGCCACTGGGTGCCCGATCTCGTGACGGCGGCCGGCGGCCGGCCGGTCGCCGCCCGACCGCGTGCGATGTCGGTGGCGACGACGTGGGATGAGATCGCGGCCGCGCAGCCCGACGTGGCGATCGTGTCGCCGTGCGGCTTCCATCTGGGCGGCGCAGTGGCGCACGCCGAGGCGGTCGTCGCGGCGCTGCCCGGCCTGCCGGTGTGGGCCATCGACGCGGACGGGATCGTCGTCCGTCCCGGCCCGCGGTTGGTCGACGGTGTCGAGGCGATCGCCGCGATCCTGCATCCCGACGTCGTGCCGGCGCCCCCTGCGGGACGCATCGCGCGCGTGGCCTGACCGCGCTTCCCACGCAGCGCCTTCCCACCCCGTGTGGTTGCAAATCGGGGTGGAAATCAACCACACCAGGCGGGAAGCGGACGGCCGGGCGAACCTAGGAGTCGCCGCCGATCGTTCCGTGGCCGGCGGCCCGCACATCGTTCAGCTGATAGCGGTCGAACGCCTCGCGCGGCACCTCGGGCTTGATCTCACCGCGCCGGGCCAGCTGTTCGAGGACGGCGACCACGATCGACTCCGCGTCGATGTGGAAGAACCGCCGCGCCGCGCCGCGCGTGTCGGCGAAGCCGAACCCGTCCGTCCCCAACGAGGTGTAGTCGTTCGGTACCCACCGCGAGATCTGGTCGGGAACCGCGCGCATGTAGTCCGACACCGCGACAACCGGCCCCTGGGCGTCGGCCAGCTGCGAGGTCACGAACGGCACCGGCGGCTCCTCGCCGGGATGCATCAGCGAGTGCTGCTCGCACTCGACGGCATCGCGGCGCAGCTCGTTCCACGAGGTCACCGACCAGACGTCGGCGTCCACGCCCCATTCCTCGCCGAGAATCCGTTGCGCGTCCAGCGCCCACGGCATGCCGACGCCGGAGGCCAGCACCTGGCACCGCGGCCGGCCCGTCCCGTCGAGTGCGGGGGAGTAGCGGTACATCCCCTTCATCAGCGCGTCGACATCGAGGTTGTCCGGTTCCTTCGGCTGGATGAGCGGCTCGTTGTAGATCGTCAGGTAGTAGAAGACGTCGCGGTCGGAGACCTCGGCGCCGTCGAAGGCGCCGATGCCGTACATCCGGGCGAGGCCGGCGCGAACGATGTGCGCGACCTCGAAGGCGAATGCCGGGTCGTACGCGACGCACGCCGGGTTGGACGAGGCCAGCAGCGGTGAGTGGCCGTCGGCGTGCTGCAAACCCTCGCCGGTCAGCGTCGTCCGCCCGGCCGTCGCGCCAAGGACGAAGCCGCGGCCGAGCTGGTCGGCCAGCTGCCAGAACTGATCACCCGTGCGCTGGAAACCGAACATCGAGTAGAAGATGTAGAACGGGATCATCGGGGTCGCGTGGGTCGCGTACGCCGACCCGGCCGCGATCAACGAGGCCATCGAACCCGCCTCGGAGATCCCCTCGTGCAGGATCTGGCCCTTCGTCGACTCCTTGTAGGACAGCAGCATGTCCCGGTCGACGGCGTCGTACTCCTGCCCGTGCGGCGAGTAGATCTTGGCCGTCGGGAAGATCGCGTCGAGGCCGAACGTCCGCGCCTCGTCCGGGATGATCGGGACGAACCGCGCGCCGATCTCCTTGTCCTTCATCAGGTCCTTGAAGAGGCGGACCGTGGCCATGGTGGTCGCGACCTGCTGCTTGCCCGATCCGCCGCGGAACTCGGCATAGGCCTTGTCGCCGGGCTGGGTCAGCGGCTTGGCCCGTACGACGCGCTTGGGCAACGCGCCGCCGAGCGCGGCCCGGCGCTCCTTCATGTACTGGATCTCGTCGGACTTCTCGCCCGGGTGGTAGTACGGCGGCAGGTCGGCCTCGAGCTCCTTGTCCGTGATCGGCAGGTAGAGGCGGTCGCGGAAGGCCTTGAGGTCGGCGGTGGTCAGCTTCTTCATCTGGTGCGTGGCGTTGCGGCCCTCGAAGGACTCGAGCGTCCAGCCCTTGACGGTCTTGGCCAGGATGACCGTCGGCTGGCCGGTGTGCGCCCGCGCCGCCTCGAACGCCGCGTACACCTTGCGGTAGTCGTGCCCGCCGCGCGACAGCTTGCGCAGGTCGTCGTCGGACAGGTCCTCGACCATCTTGCGCAGCCGCGGGTCGCCGCCGAAGAAGTGCTCGCGAATGTAGGCGCCGCTCTCGACCGTGTAGGTCTGGTACTGGCCGTCGGGCGTCTGGTTCATCTGATTGACGAGGACGCCGTCGGCGTCGCGGGCCAGCAGCCGGTCCCAGTCCCGTCCCCAGACGACCTTGATCACGTTCCAGCCGGCGCCGCGGAAGTACGACTCCAGCTCCTGGATGATCTTGCCGTTGCCGCGCACCGGACCGTCGAGTCGCTGCAGGTTGCAGTTGATGCCGAAAGTCAGGTTGTCGAGTTCCTCGCGGGCCGCCACGCCGATCGCGCCGAGTGACTCGACCTCGTCCATCTCGCCGTCGCCGAGGAACGCCCAGACGTGGGAGTTGGACGTGTCGGCCAGCCCGCGGGCGCTGAGGTACCGGTTGAACCGCGCCTGGTAGATCGCGCCGATCGGGCCGAGCCCCATCGACACGGTGGGGAACTCCCAGAACTCGGGCATCAGCCGGGGGTGCGGATAGGACGACAGGCCGTGCGGCGCTCGGGAGACCTCCTGCCGAAAGCCGTCGAGGTGCTCGTCGGTGAGCCGGCCCTCGAGAAAAGCCCGGGCGTAGATGCCCGGCGCCGCGTGCCCCTGGAAGTAGACCTGGTCGCCCGTACCCGAGGCGAGGTCCTTGCCGCGGAAGAAGTGGTTGAAGCCGACCTCGTACAGCGAGGCGGCCGACGCGTAGGTGGCGATGTGGCCACCCACGCCGACCGTCTTGTTGGCGCGCGACACCATGATGGCCGCGTTCCACCGGATGTAGGCCCGGATGCGGCGCTCGATGTCCTCGTCGCCCGGGAACCAGGGCTCGCGCTCGGGTGGGATCGAGTTGATGTAGTCGGTGCTGCGCAGCGCCGGCACGCCGACCTGCCGTTCCCGCGCCCGTTCGAGCAGCTTCAGCATCAGGAACCGGGCCCGCTGCCGCCCGTCGGAGTCGATGGCGGCGTCGAGCGACTCCAGCCACTCGCGGGTCTCTTCCCGGTCTATATCCGGCAGCTGGCTGGGTAGACCATCGGTGATGATGCTGAACCGGTCCCGGGTCACGCGGTACTCCCTCACAACTGAAACGCACTACTGAACGCTTGTGGCGTATGGCTCCATCGTCCAGTGAACACCCTTGCCAGCCACTAGGGTCGGCTAGAGAGTTACTTCGCGGTACTGCAGGATTACCCGCGAAACCGAGCACGCCTACCGAGGAGGACGCGGTCGTGAGCCCGACCCCCCCGTCAGACACGGGGATCGCCGAGCGCTTGGGCCTCAAGCCCGGCATGATCGTCATGGAGTCCGGTTACGACGACGACGTCGACGAGGACCTGCGCGACGAGATCGCCGAGCGCATCGGCGACGACATGGTCGACGAGGACACCGACGAGGTGGTCGACGTGGTTCTGCTCTGGTACCGCGACGGCGACGGTGATCTCACCGACGTGCTCGTGGACTCGATCTCGCCGCTGGCCGACGACGGCTACATCTGGCTGTTGACCCCCAAGCGCGGCCGCGACAACTACGTCGAGCCGTCGGACATCGCCGAAGCGGCGTCGATCGCCGGCCTGTCGCAGACGTCGATCGCCACCATCGGACACGAGTGGGCCGCGGCGCGGCTCGTCGGCCGTAAGTCATCCGGAGGCAAGCGGTGACCGAGACCCAGACCGAGCACCTCGTCGCAGTGGGGGACGAGGCGCCGGACTTCACGCTGCGCGATCAGAACAATGAGGAGTTCACCCTCTCGTTCTTCCGCGGCGAGAAGGCGGTGCTGATCGTCTTCTACCCGCTCGCCTTCACCGGCATCTGCACCGGCGAACTGTGCCGCGTACGCGACGACCTGCCGACCTTCCAGAACGACGACGTCCAGGTCGTCACCATCAGCGTGGACTCGCCGTACTCGCACAAGATCTTCAGCGAGAAGGAGGGCTACGACTTCCCGTTGCTTTCCGACTTCTGGCCGCACGGCGGCGTGGCCCAGGCCTACGGAGTCTTCAACGAGACCACCGGGTTCGCCAACCGCGGCACGTTCCTCGTGGACAGGAGCGGCATCGTCCGGTTCGCCGAAATGAACAACCCCGGCGACGGACGCGACCCCGCCGCCTGGGTCGCCGCGATCAAGGCACTCTGACTCAGGGCGTTCCGACTCAGGGCACTTTGACGGCGCGCAGCAGCGCGTCGATCGCGGGCCGGTCGGCGCCCTCGACCGGACGCAGCACCTCGTCGGCCCGCTCGATCGTCACGCCGGCACCGGCCAGGTCGGTGGCCACGTCGGCCGCGGTGAACAGAACGGCCGGGTCCTGCGGGCCGCCCGTGCCGTCAGTCAGATTGCGCGAGTCGTGGCCGATCACGAGGAGCACGCCGCCGGAGGCCAGGGCGCTCGCCGCCTGGCGGACCGCGGCGCGGCGCTCGGCGGCGGGCAACTGCAGGTAACACAGCACCGCGAGGTCAACCGGTTCCGGTGAGTTGTAGCTGGTCGCGTCGGCCTCGACCCACTCGATGCGCGACTCACCCAGCGTGCGGCGTTCGAGCTCAGCGCCCTTCTCGACAGCGACGGGCGAGAAATCCACGGCGTGAACGCGCCACCCTCGGCCAGCCAGCCAGATCGCGTTTCGGCCCTCGCCGCAGGCCAGGTCGAGGGCGACGCCCGGCGGCAGAGGACCGGTCTCCTGCTCGACCCAGCGGTTGGGCGCCACGCCCCACACGGTGTCGGCCGCGCGGTACCGCTCGTCCCATCCAGCGGCGTCCATCAACGGGCCGCCGTGCTGCGGCAGGACCACTTCGACATCGCGACAGCCTACGGCGCCGGGGCGCTTCGACGAAGAGGAGCAAGCGCCCGCGCGCGTAGAGTGACCAGGTGTTTCGCGGAGCGCTCTGGCCGCTGCGAGAGCGGCGCTACCGCGCGCTGGCCGGCTTCATGGCGCTCATCGCAGTGGTCTGCGCCGGCCTGGGCACCTTCGAGATACACCGCCTCCAGCAGAAGCGGCACGACAACGGCGCGCTGCGCACGAATGCCCATGCCGCGGTGAGGCCGCTGGCAACGGCCCTGGTGCCGTTGGTCGGTCAGGGCGGGGCAGCCGGCGGCTCGACCTTCCGCTACCGGACGGTCCGGGTGTCGGGGACCTACCTGACGCGCAAGGAGCTGTACGTGGACGACCAGTCGCAGGGCGGCCGGCAGGGGTTCTACGCGCTCACCCCGCTGCGGACGGCGGCGGGCACGCTGCTCGTGGCCCGCGGTTTCGTGGCCGCCACGCCGTCGGGAATGCGGCCGAAGTCAGTGACGCCCGCCCCGACCGGGCCGGTCGAGGTCACCGGGTGGCTGCGGCCGGCGCAGACGGCCGACGACCAGTTGGGCCGGCTCCCGCGCGGCGAGATCACCTCCGTCAACCCGGGGCAGCAGAGCCGGCAACTGGCGCAGCCGATGTTCGACGCGTACCTGACCCTCGCGGCCGGCCAGCCGGGGACGTCCGGGCTGGAGGCCGTGCCGCGGCCGAGCCTGTCCAACCCGACCGGCGGGGCCGGTGAACTGCAGCTGCTCTCCTACGTCGTCCAGTGGTACGCGTTCATGCTGCTCGCCCTGGCCGCGCCGTTCCTGTTCGCGCGGGCCGAGGCGCGCGAGGCGCAGCGGCAGTTCCTCGGGATCGACCCCGGCACCCGCGAGCTCGAGCTGCCGTCCGGCGGGGGAGGGCGCCCCGCCCTCACGGCCGGCGACGATCCGGACGCCGGCTCGTCGCCCGCTGCCGCTCTCGAGGCCCGCCGTGGTGCGGCAGTCGCCGAACGAGGTGCGGTGACGCCCCAGCGCTGGCAGCGCGCGTCGCGGCTCGCCGACCGGTACGGCCGGACGCTGGGCCCGAGCACTCCCACCGTGGCCGAGCGCGAGGCACCTGCGCCGGTCGCGCGGCCACGCATCGGCGGCGTTCCCGACGGGCCGCCCAACTCGGCTCCGACCGGTCCGCACCGCAGCCCCGACAGCTACCACGGCAGCTACAACGACTACCTCTGGCAGCTCGCGCTGGCCGACGGCGAGCTGGCCGTCGTGATGCCGAAGGAGGACGCGGCGGCCGGCCCGCGGCCCCCGGCGCTCGCGGCACCCATCGACGTCGAGCCGGTCCCCGACGACGCCGACGAGGGGAAGTAACCGCACACCGACCGGTAGCCTGATCGACGCCGTCAGAACGACGGGCGTTTAGCTCAGCGGGAGAGCACTCGGTTTACACCCGAGCGGTCACTGGTTCGATCCCAGTAACGCCCACCGATCAGAATCCCGACAAACAAAGGGATTAAGCGGCAGATCGCATGACGCGAGAGATGCGCGTGCGATCCCCGTGCGATTCGGCGGCGTTACGCGAGGCCCTGGAGGCCAGCATGACCGCAACAACCTACCGGCGAACGCTCCCGCCCGTGCAGTGCCAGCCGTGGATATCAGGATGGACACGTAAACGACCTCCACCGCTGCGACCAGAACTGCTACAGCGGACAGTTGCGGGTCGAGTTGCTGCGCCACGACCCGGTCGCCGAGAGTTACTACGACGAGACGCGCGGCGAGTACGTCCCGGTCCGGATTACATCAACGTCGACGTGCGGCAGAACGGCTACGAAACCGAGGCCTGCATCTCGATCTGGGCCGACCACAAAGAGGGGCCGAACCTGAGTCTCAGGTTCACCCCCCGCAAGGCGCTCGAGCTGTCCCACGCGCTGCAGTTGCTCCTCGGGCGGATCGAGGTCGGACGATGACTGCTCTGTGCCCGAACGGTGTTCGCTGGTGTGAGGACCACGGAAACGGTGACCCTCACGATGGCGAGCTTTATGCGTTCCACCAGAGCAGCGACAGGCTGCTGCCTCTGCTCGAGTTCCGCGACTCGATGAGCGGACCTACACACTGGCGCCGGTCGCCTCTCGCCTGATCCAGCACACGGACGAAAAGGGAAGGCAGCACGCCGTGATGCTCGAGCTGAGTCTCTTCGAGGACGAACGACCAGACGACATTGGACGCCGAAGGTCTGCGCCGGTTCGCTGACTGGATCCGTGAGAGGGCATGGATGCTCGACTACATCGACGAGAAGCGGATCGAGGTGTACCCCGGCCGCTGGTGAAACGGCGCTACCCGCTGCCCCCGTCGGATTCGTCTGGCCCGGGCAGCGGCGTCGCGCTTAGACGCGCGCGTCCGGTTACCTTCGTCGCGTCGTTTCCGCCTGGTGTGCGGAAGATACGCCTGTTGTGTGTCCATCGTTGTGGACCTTGGTCCCTGGCGCTAGGCCGGGCGCGCCTTCACGCTAGCGGCAGCGTTTCGGCACCGTGGTGGTTCTGGACGCCGGCCGCCGCGCATTTTGCACGGCGGCTCTATCCGGAGGGAATCACAGCAATGCACAAGAGACTGCTTTGGACGCTACCGGTCGCGGTCGCGGCCGTCATCGCGCTCCCCATGTCGAGCGCACTGGCCGCAGCGGGAGGCACCGGTCACACCGTCACTCAGACCGACACCCAGCACGGAACCTGGCTGGAGCCCGGTGACACCGACTTCTGCACCGGCGAGACCATCGCCGTGACGATCACCGGCAACGCCGTCCAACACGTCACGTTCTTCCCCGGCGGCGACGAGGTGTGGGGCACCTTCACCGAGACAGGTACCGCGCAAGCCGTCCTTAAAAGCGGTCTGAGCTACAGCGGCCACATCACCATCTGGGGCAACATCAACATCAACAAGCAGAACCAGAACAACACCTTCACCGACAGCTTCCGGCTCAGCGCGACCGGCCCCGATGGGGTCGTGCACACCGAGATAGGGCACGAGGTCGCACACATGGCCTGGAATGCCGTCAGCGACCAACCCGTCGTCAGCTTCGACAAGATGTGGATTACCTGCACCTGATCCGGACGTAAGCAAACTGAACGCTGCCCCGGCTGAATCCCTTCAGCCGGGGCTCTCGATGAAATCTGCCTAGCTGGCGCTGTTCGCATCGAGCAGTATCGGGACCTTGGGCCCTCGGCGTGGGTGACCGGTTGTGTCAGCGTTCAAACCGTGGAGCGAGACGCTCGCGGCGCCCACCTCGACACCGACGGCGACGCGATCATCCTCAGACTTGCCGGCGAGATCGACCTAGACCTCGTCTCAGAGATGCGCCCAATCGTCGAGGTGGAGATCGGCAGGCGAGACTGCCGCAGCGTCACTGTTGACCTGGGCGCCGTCACCTTCATCGACTGCAGCGGCTTAAGCTTCCTGATCGCGATATCGAGGCTGGCGGGCGAGCAACGAGCGAGGTTTCGCCTGGTGAACGTCGGCGCGCGCTGCGCACGAGTCATCGAGCTCGCGGGTCTGGCCGAGGTTCTGGGGCTGAGGGGGCGACGCGAACCAAGTTAGAAGCGTGGCCCGGCGGGCGTCCGGACCTGCTCCCGAAGCTGGCTTCTCAGCCTGGAACGCGGGAGCCGGCCGCCGCCCCAGGGGGATAGGGCGACGCGTCGAGCAGCCCTCACGATCCTCCAAATCCTCGAGAGCGCAACCGCCGCCGAAGCCAAAATCGGTCCGGCTGGGCCAGCGGCGTTTTCGGGTCGGGCTACGAGAGGTTTATCGGGATCGGTGGCCTGGCCGCGGCGCCGGGCGCGCATCCGGAGACCGGACACACTGTGTGACGGTCGGACGGCGCCGGCTTGATCTCGGCTGGCTGGGCGCGGCTGACCTGAGAAGGAGACGCGGCGGGACAGCATGGAGTGCCGGGCCTGGCCGTTCGCTCGTCACCGTGGGTGGCGGCCGTGTATCTCGGTGGAGGAGCGACGCTACAAATAGCGCCAGCAGACAGATCCAGCCACCTTCGTCCTCGTGCGTGCGGCTGCCGGGTAACACCGTCCCCGCTCCTTCGCGCTGTGTCGAAGAGCAGGCTCTGCCTATAGGGGGGTGGCAGAGCCGGCTCTTCGACTTGCGAAGCCAAGTGAAGCCCCGCTCGTCTCACCATCACACGCCCGCTTCACGAAAGTCAAGGCAGCGTAAAGGCGGCGGAAATTGCACATCAGGCGAGGTCCGGCCTGGGGGGCAGTCCGGACCGGACCTCGCACTCCGAGAGCGTCGCTCGAGCCATGATCGTTACCGCAGCGGGGGCGTGGCCCGGTATGCGTCGCGGCACGGCTGGCACCACGGCAGCTTTGGCCACCTCTTCGTCGAGACAGGCAGCCAGTCGCCGTGCAGCAGCGCCACCCGGCCGCACAGCGTGACAGCGGAGGAAACGCCGACCACCAGGTGCGCCTCGGTCATCGTGATGTCGATGTACGCCACCTGTGCCATGCGGTCAAGCTTGCGCGTGCGGCTCTTCCCCCGTCCAGACGCGGTGCTCGCGGCACCAGTAGGAACGGGGCGCGGCCGGCGCCGGACGGGTGCGGGTTGTAGCCGATCACGGCTACGCCCGACCCGAACCGGCAACCGCATGCGAGGACGGCCGGCGGGATTTCGACCACCTGGCCGCGCTCGTCGAGACGGGTGGCGGGCATCGAAATACACGGTAAGCCCCGACGGCGACGGATCCAGTCTTGTCGGCGTGCCTGCCACGGACGCGCAGATTGATGCGCACTACCGGGCCATGCGCTGGTCACACGTCCTCGGGGTGGTCGTTGGCACGCTTCGCAAGGCGCGGTTCCGCGCACCGGCGTCGACTGAACAGGTGAGGGGACGGGCCGTGCACACGCCGGCGGACTCCTGGCCGTTTCACGAGATGGAAGCGGAGGCCCACTTCGCTCTGGTCGCCGGGCGCCAGCTCCTTCGCACTGCGCGCCTTCGATGCCGCCAGGCGGTGCTTCGCCCGCAACGGCTTCCATGAGACGTCCATGCAAGACCTCTTCGCCGAATCCGGGCTGTCAGCCGGTGCGGTGTACCGCTACTTCCCGAGCAAGGACGAGGTCATCCTCGCCATCGCCGATGAGAACATGAGCGAGGTGAGCGCCCTGATCCGCTCACTGGTCAGCAACCCGGGCGGCGGGACGCTCGGCGAGACACTCGCGACCGTGCTGGAGCTCATCAGCGAGAATAACGAGCGCGACGACCTCGGTTCGATCGCATTGATGGTGTGGGCCGAGGCGGTTCGCAACCCAGCCATCGCCGAACGATTCGCCGTCCTCCTCGCGCAAATGCGGACCGATCTCGCCGGCGCTGTTGCCCGCCGAGCGGTCACTGATCAGTCGGCCGGCGTGCCCGCGGACGCGCTCGCCGGGCTGCTGTTGGCGATCGTGCCCGGCTACATCCTGCAGCTGACCCTGATCGGCCACGGCTCGGTTGCCGGCGTCCCGGACGCGGCGCGGGCCTTGCTGCGCGGGTAGGCATCGGTCCTAAGCTCCACCCGTCACCCGGTCCGGTCCGGGGATGGGGGTGAGGAGTTGATCGCGCAGCCTTCGGCCGATGACGTGGCGCGCTTGGTGGGCGACCGCTACGGCGAACGCGCGTCGACACCCGTCCTGCTGGGGGCCGGCCAGTGGTCGCAGGCCTACTCGTTCCGCGTCGACCGCCGCGAACTCGTCATCCGCCTCGGCGCGCATCGGGAGGACTTCGCGAAGGACGCCCGCATGGGCGACGCCGGCTTTGTCGATCTGCGCGTGCCGCGCGTCGTCGAGATCGGCGACACGCGGTGGGGGTACTTCGCGGTGTCCGAGCGAGCGCGCGGTGAATTCCTGGACGCCTTGGACGGACCGCAGATGCGCGCGGTGCTGCCCCGCCTGTTCGCTCTGCTCGATGCCATCCGCGGCGTGGACCTCGCCGGGACGACCGGTTACGGCGGGTGGTCGTCGGACGGACGGGGCTCGCATTCGAGCTGGCCCGCGGCACTCTTGGCCATCAACGACGACCGGCCGCGCATCGGCAACTGGCGCCAGGAGCTCGAGCGGTCATCCGTCGGAACGGAATCGTTCACCCTCGGCTACGCCAAGCTGGCCGAGCTCGTGGGCGGCCTGCCCAACCATCGGCAGCTGATCCACGGGGACCTGCTCAACCACAACGTGCTGGTCGCCGGCAACCGGATCACCGCCGTGCTGGACTGGGGCAACGCGATGTACGGCGACGCGCTGTTCGAAGCGGCCTGGCTGGTGTACTGGTGGCCCTGGCACCCGCAGTGGGCGGCCATCGACATCGAGGGCGCGCTGCGCGATCACTGGGCCCGGCAAGGAACGCCGACGCCAGACCTCAGCCGGCGCCTGCTGGCCTACCAGCTGTTCATCGGGCTCGACCATCTCGCGTACAACGCGTCCACGCACCGATGGGCTGACCTCGCGTGGAACGACAAGCAGGTGCGCGCGCTGCTCAGCCGCGCCTAGCGCCGCTCGGTCAAACAGCGGGACCGTCGTCCGGGTCGCCCGTCGCCTCGCCGCGGCCTTCCTCGCGGGCACGGCGGCGCTGCTCCTCCGCCCGGGCTCGCAGGCCGGCCAGAAACTCCTCGTCGTCGTCGGGGTTCGTCGGCCGGCTCCGTTGCGGCCGGCCGTACGCGGACGGGTGGCCGCTGCCGCGGGCCGCGCCCTGCAGCACGGCGGCCTTAGGCACCCACGACCGTCCGGCGACGAGCCAGGCTATGGAGCCGACGTCGACGAGTACGACGACGATCAGCAGCCAGACCAGCTTGGGCAGGTTGCGGCACGCGTCCGGCGGGGTCGTGATCACGTCGATGATGCAGAAGACCCAGACCGCGAACGCGACCAGCGCCAGTCCGCCGTCGAACAACAACATCGGCTTCCCCCAGGGGATTGGAGTGACGCCGTCAGGTTACGCGCGCGGTCTGTGCGCCGCTCGCTACCGGTAGGTTCGCCATCGTGCCCGGTCTCGGCGAGCTCGTCACCGTCCTCGAGGGATGGTTCGATCCGCGCTGGGCCGAGTCGTGGGACGCGGTCGGCCTGGTGTGTGGCGACCCCGCCGAACCGGTCGAGCGCGTGCTGCTCGCGGTCGACCCCGTACCGGCGACCGTCAGCGAGGCGATCGACGTCGGCGCCCAGCTGCTGATCACCCACCATCCCCTGTTGCTGACCGGGGTGCACGGCGTGCCCGCCGACGATCCCAAGGGTGGGCTCGTCCACCGCATGATCCGCAACCATGTCGCGCACTACGTCGCTCACACCAACGCCGACGTCGCGCGTCCGGGCGTCTCGGACGCGCTGGCCGAACTGCTCGGGCTCGCCGACGTCCGCCCGCTGGATGCCCAGGACGAGGAAGCGCTCGACAAGCTCGTCGTGTTCGCGCCGCACGCTGATGCCGAACGCCTTGTCGACGCGCTGGACGCGGCAGGTGCGGGCCGCCTGGGGGACTACGACCGCTGCGCGTGGACGACGGACGGAACCGGGACCTTCCGACCGCTCGACGGTGCCAACCCGACGATCGGCCGGGCCGGCGAGATCGAGCGGGTGGCCGAGACGCGGATCGAGATGGTCGTGCCCCGACGGGTCCGCGCCGAGGTGGTGGCGGCTCTGCGGTCGGTGCACCCCTACGAGGAGCCGGCGTTCGACCTGCTGCACATGGCGGCGATACCGGGCCGCCGCGGGACCGGCCGCGTGGGCGAGCTGCGCGCGACCGTGCCCTTACGGGAGTTCGTCGCAACGGCGGCCGCGGCGCTGCCCCGCACCGAGTGGGGCGTGCGCGCGGCCGGCGATCCCGACCGACCGATTCACACGGTCGCCGTCTGTGGTGGGTCCGGCGCTTCCCACGTCGAGGACGCGCGCAGAGCCGGCGCGGACGCCTTCCTCACCGCCGATCTCAAGCACCACCCGGCCGTCGAGGCGGTCACCGAACTCGGCGAGGGCGCGATGGCGCTCGTCGACGCCGCGCACTGGGCGACCGAGGCCCCCTGGCTGGACACGGTCGCCGCTGCACTGCGCGAACGGTTCGGCACTACGGTGGATGTTCGAGTCTCCCGCCAGGTCACCGATCCGTGGACGTTGCACGTCCCGTCACCCCCGAAGTGAGCCGAATCAGCACGTGAACGCCGACACCGCCACCCAGCTGCGCCTGCTCGACCTGCAGGCGCTCGACACCGCCTTGTCCCAGCTGGCGCACCGCCGCCGCACGCTGCCCGAGCTGGGGGCCATCGCCGCGCACGCGCACCAGGCCGCCGAGCTGCAGAACGAGGTCGTCGACGCCCAGACCCGGCTCAGCGACATCGCCGCCGAGCAGAAGCGACTCGAGAGCGACGTCGACACCGTCCGGGCCCGTAGCTCCCGCGACGAGGCGCGACTGCAGGCCGGCGGCCTGCCCTCGCGCGAGCTGGAGAGCCTGCAGCACGAGATCGCCACCCTGGAGCGCCGGCAGTCGACGCTCGAGGACGAGCTGCTCGACGTGATGGAGCGGGCCGAGGAGGCCGAGACGGCACTCACCGACGCGACCCGGAAGCACGAGGCGGTTACCGCCGAGCAGCAGAAGCTGGAAGCGGTGCGCGACGCCACCTGGGCCGAGATCGATGCGGCCATCGCCGCCCGTACGCCGCAGCGCGAGGCGCTCGCGGCCGACCTGCCGGGCGATCTGCTGGCCCTGTACGAGAAGGCTCGCGCGCACGGCGGCACCGGAGCGGCGCTGCTGCGCCAGCGCCGGTGCGAGGCCTGCCACATCGAGCTGTCGGGCAGCGAGCTGTCCGCCGTGCGCAGCGCCGACCCGGACGCGGTCATGCGCTGCGACAACTGTCGGGCGATCCTGGTCCGCACGGCGGAGTCCGGTCTGTGACGGACGCGGTCGTCGTCGAGGCCGACGGCGGTTCGCGCGGCAACCCGGGTCCGGCCGGCTACGGCGCGGTCGTCCTGGAGGCTGCGAGCCGGGCCGTCCTGACCGAGCGGGGTGAGCCGATCGGCATCGCGACCAACAACGTCGCCGAGTACCGGGGACTGCTCGCCGGACTCGCCGCCGCGCAGGAACTGGGCGTGCGCCGGGTCGCGGTACGGATGGATTCCAAGCTCGTGGTCGAGCAGATGAACGGGGCCTGGAAGATCAAGCATCCGGCGCTTCGCGAACTGGCTCGCACTGCCGCCGAGTTGGTCGCCCAGTTCGACGACGTCACCTTCGAGTGGATTCCGCGCGCGCAGAACGCACACGCCGACCGGCTGGCCAACGAGGCGATGGACCGGGCCGCCGGCACCGTGGTGCCGCCGGGTCCGGCGGCGCCACCCGGAGCTGTCGCCGGTGCCCCGATGACCCGAACCTGGACGCGACCGACCGCTCGGGCCACCCGGCTCGTCCTCGTCCGGCACGGTTCCACCGCACATTCGGCCGAGCGGCGCTTCTCCGGGCGCAACGAATTGCCCCTCAACGACGTGGGCCGGCAGCAGGCGGCCGCGTTGGCCGCCAGGCCCTACGGCGAGGTCGCCGCGGTGGTCAGTTCGCCGTTACGGCGCACCGTCGAGACGGCCGGGGCCATCGCCGGGTCCCTCGGCCTGACAATGGAAACCGTCGACGATCTGGTCGAGACCGACTTCGGCAAGTGGGAAGGGCTGACGTTCGCCGAGGCGCGCGCGCAGGATCCGGCCGAACTCGACGCATGGCTGGCCTCGCCCGGCGTCGCGCCCCCCGGGGGCGAGGCGTTCGCCGATGTGGCGCGGCGGGTGCGGCGCGGCCGCGACAGGGTGGTGGCCGCGCACCCCCAGTCCACGGTCGTGGTCGTCACTCACGTGACCCCGATCAAGACGCTCGTCCGGCTGACACTGGACGCGCCTCCCGCGGCCATGTTCCGGCTGCACCTCGACACCGCGTCCGTGTCGATCATCGACTACTACGCCGACGGCAACTCATCGGTGCAGTTGGTCAACGACACGAGCCACTTGCGCTGAGGCCGAGGCCTCACACTCCGACGACCTGCACAGCTGCCCACAGCGCGACCACGGCGAGCACGACCAGGACCGGCACCGTCAGCACTCCGAGCAGGTGGAACTCCGCCGCCCGAGGTTTGTCCCCGACCGGCAGTTGCCGCCGCCAGAGCAGGGTCGCGAGCGAACCGGGATAGGTCGCGTTCGGGCCGATATTCACGCCCACCAGGACGGCGAGGACCGCGACCGGCGAGGCGCCGACGATCGGCACGAGCGCGAGCGTCGCGGGCAGGTTGTTGAGCAGGTTGGCCAGCAGGCCGGCCAAGGCGGCGAGGCCGAGCAGCGCGAGGAACGACGTGCCGGACGGGATGACGTGGCGCAGCGCGGAGCCCAGTCCGTGCCGGGTGACGCCGTCGACGACGACGGCCAGCGCGAGGACGAAGGCGCAGAATCCCGGACCGGCTTCGCCGACGAGACGGGTGGCCCGGACGTCGCGCCGCCGCAGCCGGGGGACGAGCAACGCGGCGCACCCGGCCAGCGCCGCCCAGGCGGGCGCGACGTGCGCCGACGAGGCGAGGACGAACAACCCGACAGTGACGGCCAGGACCGCCAACGCGTACCGCGGCGCCCGCGGGGGCGGGCCGGCCGTCCCGCGCGCCTCCCCCCGGAGGTCGGAGCGGAAGAACGTGCGAAGGGCGAACCACTCGGCGCAGCACACGAGCACCCAGGGCAGGGCCATGAGTGCGGTGAACCGTCCGAACGACAGTCCCGACTCCCGGAAGGCCAGCAAGTTCGTCAGGTTCGAGACCGGTAGCAACAGGGAACCGCTGTTGGCCAGCCGGGCCGATGCGTAGGAGAACGGCCGGCTGGCCAGGCGGAGCCGACCGGTCGTGGCCAGCACGACAGGGGTCAACAGGACGACTGTCGAGTCGAGGGTGAGAGTGGCGGTGACCGCGGCGGCCAGCCCGACGACGAGGGCGAGCAGCCGCCGGGGGTCGCCGCCGCTGGCGACCGCGGCCCGGGCGCCCAGATAGTCGAACACGCCGGCCTCGGCGCAGAGGTGGGCGAACACCAGGATCGCGGCGAGGAAGCCGACCGTCGGACCGATCTGGCGCAGCGTCCGGAGCGCGTCGTGGAACGGGACGACGCCCATGGCGACGGCCAGTCCGGCCGCCGGGACGGCAACGACGGCCTCGGTCAACCCGCGCGGGCGCAGGACGGCGAACACCAGGCTGGCGGCGAGCAGGGCGACCGCGACCACCTCGGCGGGGGCTCCGGTCACGTGGTGGGGTGTCGGTGCGACACGTCGGCGGCGCGGCGGCGGCTAGAGAAGTTCGGTTCCTTCGAAGCGGCCCAGCTCTTCGCAGTACAGCTCGAGACCCATCCCGTTCGGGTCGCGGAAGTAGAGGCTGTCGTCCGCGCCGCGGTCGGGGCCGAGGTACTCGACACCGGCTTCGTCGAGCTTCGCCTTGGCGGCGGCGAACTGCTCGGCGTCCACGGAGATCGCCATGTGCTGCAGCGCGCCGATCGTTTCGGAGTACTGCTCGTGCGGGTGGCCCGGGAAGTCGAAGAAGCCGAGGAGGGTCCGGTTGCCCAGATCGAAGAAGAAGTGGCTCGATCCGGCATAGTCACGGTTCTCGACCAGCTCGACGAGTGGGAAACCGAGGAACCCCTGGTAGAACCGGACCGTCTCCTCGACGTCCTTGCAGACGAAGGCGGCGTGATGGATGCCGCGGGCGGTGGAGGCGGGCCGCGCCGCGCGGTCGGTCAGGTACTTCTCGCGCAGTTTCTCGCGGCGGTCTCGGACCGCGGCCAGTTCGTCTCCGGTGGGCTGAGGCATGGATCGAGCCTAGCCGCGTAGGATCTGAGCGCGGCGGACGAGCCGACTGGACGGCCGCGTCGCGATGGCAACTCTTCGGAAGGGCTGTCGCGCCGAGGAAAGTCCGGACTCCACAGGGCAGGGTGGTTGCTAACGGCAACCCGGGGTGACCCGCGGGACAGTGCCACAGAAAACAGACCGCCGGTGACCGGCTTCGGCCGGCCGCCGGTAAGGGTGAAACGGCGGTGTAAGAGACCACCAGCGTTCCGGGTGACCGGAGCGGCTAGGTAAACCCCACCCGGAGCAAGATCAAGAAGGGCCGGAACTCGTTCCGGCTCGCGCAGGCGTTCGAGGGCGGCCCGCCCGAGCCTGCGGGTAGATCGCTAGAGCCTGTCGGCAACGGCAGGCCGAGATGGATGGCCGTCGCCCGGCACGCAAGTGCCGGGAACAGGATCCGGCTTACATGTCGACTCGTCCGTCCCGCCCGCGCGGGTTGTCCGTGCTGTACGGCGTCATAGCCCGGTACAGCACGGACAACTTCACGCCGGGCGCTCACACGCTGGCGGCTCGCTCGATGACGAGGATGCGGGCGGTCGGCGCCGGCCGGGCCACGTGTTCATCGCCGACGTCGACGATGCAGATGCGGCCCGGGGTCAACCGTTCGGTCCGCTCGCCGCCGTCCGCTGTCCGGTAGGCCATGTCCACCGCGCCATCGAGCACCACGAAGGCCTCCGGTCCGTCGTTCGTGTGCCAGACGTAGGGCGCGTCCGTCCAGTGCAGGCGAACGGTCGCGTCGTCGAGCCGCAGCAGGTCGAGCGCTCCCCAGGGGCGCTCGGCGGTGAAGTCGGTGGCATCGAGGAACCTCATGAGTCGAGCCTGCCGGGCCCCCCCGGGGTCCGCCAGCGAGTATCGGGCCGACGCGATACTGCGAGGGTGACATCGCCGCGCTCGGCTCTGCCGCTCGTCCTGCTCTCGGCCGCGCCCCGGCAGCTCGAGCAGCTGTTCCGGCCGAGCGCCTGGGCCCCCTTGACCGCCGAGTTCGACGTGATCGCGCCCGGCACCTCGGCGGCGTTCGACGACCTGCTGCCTCGTGCCTTCGCCGTCGTCGGCCAGTTCGGGCTCGACGAGTGTCGGCTGGCGCGGGCGTCGGCCCTGCGCAGGCCGGGCTTCGTCATCAGCAAGGCGAACAACTCCACCTCTGACGGCGTGGCGCCCGGGGCGACGGTCACCTACACGGTGACCGTGACGAACACCGACTTGGTCGCCGCCGCGACGTCGTTCACCGACACCTACCAGAGCGGCGTGGTGGTCGACGACACGTCGCTTCGAGCAGCTGCGCGGACAACACCGCCACGCGCACGATCACCTGCTCGACCGCGTCGATCGCGGCCGGCGGCACCCAGTCGTTCAGCTAGAAGGCCAAGATGCCGAGCAGCTTCAGCGACACGTCCGGCCAGGGCGCGGCGCCGTGCAGCACTGACCAGTTCCGTTTTCTGAACGCGGCGAAGCTGACCGGCAGCACCACCGGGCACCACCTCTGCGGTCTGCGTCAACGCCGGGCCCGACTTCACCTCGACGAGGGCGGCCAGTCCGGCGACGGTCGACCCGGGCGGCGTGGTCACGTACAGCGTCACCGTCACGAACGTCGGCACGGTGCCGGGCCAGGGAACGTTCACCGACACTCCGACCACCGGCGTGCAGATCCAGGCTTCCCGAGCAACTGCACGCTGGCCGCTGGGACGCTCAGCTGCACCACGGGCCTGCTGGCGCCGAGCGAATCGCAGACCGTCCAGTACACGGCCAAGATGCCGACGAGCTACAGCGGCAAGCTCGGCGGGACGGGCTGCTCCACCGCGCAACTCAAGGTCGTGAACCTCGCGGTGCTGACCGACGGAACGACTTCGACCGCCACGGTCTGCGTCAACATGCCGGTGCTCACGCTCAACAAGTCGTCCTGCACCACGAACCGGATTCCGGTGAACGGCCAGCTCTCGTACACGCTCAGCTACGCGAACACCGGATCGGCGGCGGCGACCAACACGGTGCTGAAGGACACGATCCCGGCCGGAACGGCCGTGGCCGACGCCGGGGGAGGGGTTGTCTCGTCGAGTCGAGTCGCGGATCGACCACCATCACGTGGACGATCGGCACGTTGGCGAAGGCGAGCTCGGGGGCGAAGACGTTCACCGTCGGCATCAACCCGTCCAACACCGGCGGCCAGCTCGTGAACTCGGCGACGACCACGTCCAACGAGACGTCGGCGACGTCCAACGCGGTGAACAACACCGTGTCGAATCAGGGCGCCGGCGCGAGCGGGCGGGCCTACGGCGTCTATGCGAACGTGCTCGGCATCCTGCCTATCGGCCCGACGCCCGACGTCACTGGTAACGAAACGCAATCCCTGCTGACCCTGTCGTTCGGTGGTGTCGGTCGGAGTCCTGAACGCGAGCAACTCGCATTCGGTGACATCGACCCAGGCAACCGATACGGCCGTTGCCAGCACTGCGGACATCGGTGTGAACCTGCTCGGAGTCGGTCCACGCCGACGCGATCGTTGCCCGGTCGCAGAGCAGCGCAGCCGGCAGCACGGCGACGTCCACGACGAACGGCTCCGAGGTGCTGGTCTGACGATCAACGGCTCGTCGATCGGGGACGTCAGCAGCCCGCGGGTGATCTCGGTGGTGAACCTGCTCGGTATCCAGAGCGCCGAGGTCGACGTGCTGCAGCAGGTGGACGCGTCGGGTGGGGCGCTCGGTGGCGCCGCCGGTGCACAGCCGCAGAGCGGGTTGTTCAACAGCGGCATCGGGCTCAACGGCCTGCGGGTCCGACTGCTGAACGGCGCGGCGGACGTCATCGTGAGCCACGCCGAGAGCAAGGCCCAGTTGCCGACCGGCACGCGGTGTTCCAGCAGCGCGCCGTACATGATCGGGTCTGCCGTGATCGCGAACGAACTGCTGACCTACCCGACCGGCCCGACGATCGTGCAGGTCAATCCGGCGACCGGGGCGGACAGTTCGCACGGCACGTTGAGCCCGCGACAGGCGCACTCGGTGGCCGACGTGGAGAGCGCTTCACTGCTCGGCGGGGCGCTAACCGCGACCACGATCGAGTCGACTGCGGCGGCGACGACCACCACGCTCACCGGGTCGTGCACGATCGTCAATCTGAGGATCGGCGGGATCCTGGTCAACGTGCTGGCGAATCCCGCACCGAACACGGTTCTGATCGACGTGACCCGGACGCTCCAGCTGGTGATCAATGAGCAACTCGTGGGCAGCGGTCACGTGATCACCGTGAACGCCAGTCACCTGTACGTGCTCGGTGCGGGCAACCCCTCGGACTGCCGATCGGCTCCGACCTGGTGATCAGCGGCTCGACGGCCGGAACGAGCTAACGGCCGGAGCGGGGGGACTGAAGCTTGCGCCAGCCCCCCGCTCGGTTGTTGGCGATGATCTGTTTGACCATGGCGGTGAGCGCCGGCGCGTTGATGGGGTCGCCTTCGTGGAAAGCGACGGTACGGGCGGTCTTGTTGTCGTGCCCGGCCGTGACGATCCCATCGGGGTCGGGGACGATTCCTCCGTCGTAGAGGAATACGTTGACGTGGTCCTTCGCGGCCAACAACGCGCATACGTTGCCGGCCAGGACGAAGTACGGCTGGCGGCTGCGCTTGATCGTCTCTTCGACCTGCCTATCGGCCGCGTGCACCAGATCGCGAACCTGATGACAGATCGCTTGCTGCCACGGCGGCAGGGCATCGATGTAGTCGTCGACCCGCGGATCCTTCGCATAACCCACTCGGCGATCCTGGCAGCGGCCGTTGCCGGCTGTCGAGGCGCTGAACGCGACTGAGGGATTCGCCCGCTGGTACCGCAGGCTGGCGCAGTGAACTCATTGATCGCGTGGTTGGCCAACTATCTGCTGTGGATCATGGCTGCGGTAGCGCTCGTGCACGGCCTCGTCCGCGAGCGCGGATCGGCGAGGGTGACTGCCGCCGCGTCGGCCGTTGTCGGGTTGGGGCTGACCCTCCTCTTCATCCTCATCGCGGCGAAGCTGCACACCGACCCGAGGCCGTTCGTACAGAATCCGCATCTGCATCCGCTGATCTCACACAGCGCGGACAACGGCTTCCCCTCCGACCACTCGGCCGCGGCGGGTCTCATCGCGATGCTCGTCACCTTGCGCGATCGCCTGGTCGGGGCCTTCTTGTGGCTGATCGCCATCGGTGTCGGCGCGGCCCGGATGGCCGCGCACGTCCACCATCTGCAGGACGTCGCGGCAGGGCTCGCCCTCGGCGCGGTCGCCGCGGTGCTCGCGACCGCGCTCGTTCAAGCGGCTGCATCTCGCATTCCCGCCCTGCGCTGATCGAGGCTTTCGCCTCGCTACATGCTCGACAGCACTTGGGGCGACAGCGTCTTCATCATCGTGTTCGCCCAGCGCACCTGGCGCCGTCTGGGGGATGACCCCGCTCGGTGACGGCCAGCACATCGCGTTCTCGCTTCGCCTGCGCGTGCTGCGCGAGCATCTCCCACGCCAACGAGTTCTCCGAGGCCATCAGGTAGAGGTCGCGCCCGACGCCGAGGTGGCCCAGCTCTCGACACCGGCGGCCGACACCCCGTCGGCGTAGTGCCCGTCGACGCGCTGCGGCCAGGCCTCGCCCGATCCGTAGGGAGTCCGCTCGCCCCACGGTTCGGCGATCCGGTGGCGGGGATTCGGGTGCGTCATGACACGCCTCCATTGTGCCGGCGGGTCTGTTTCCCTTTTCCGAGTCCGCGCCAGACCGTTGCGACGCGCAACCATTGCAAGCGGGTAGGATTGGCCGGCCCCGTTGACCGCGTCCGGACCATCGACCGGAGGACCAATGGATCAGAACGGCACACGGCCCCCCGACAACGACATCGACGCGTTCATCTCGGCATCTCGCGCCATCGTCGCGTTGGCGGTGGCATCACTCGCCGAGCTCGACGACCGCATCTCGCTCACCCAGTTCCGCGCGCTCGTCGTCCTCGACGGCGTCGGCACGATGAGGGCGGCCGACCTGGCCGACCGACTCGGTACCTCGGCGTCGAGCGTGACACGGATGTGCGACCGTCTCGTCGCCGACAGTTTGCTGCGCCGGATGGAGAACCCGTCCAATCGTCGCGAGGTATTGCTCACCGTCACGGCCCCCGGCAGCCGGCTCGTGGAGCGAGTGCTCGCTCGTCGTCGCCTCAGCGTGCAACGAATACTCGACCACTTGAACGACGGAGAACGAGCCGCGACGGTTCGTGCGTTCAAGGTGTTCGCTGAGCATGCCGCGCCATTGATCGATGCTCAAGTCGTGCACGAGTGGCCGGTGTTGTGACAGCGCGTACGACTTGCGTGCTAACGAGCCGGCGCTGCGAGTCAGCACGGTCAACGCTGCAACATACCTAAAGGTATGGCACTGAAACGCCAAAAACTTTCGATTGGCGCAGCACTCGCAAATCCCTCACGCTGCACGTGGACGTTCGGAGAAAGCCTTACGCAGTAAGGGAATCAGCGACAATTTCGGATCACTGCTCGTCACGCGCCGCAATGTGGCTCGATGAGCACAAGAAAAAGATTCGGCGCGCCGTGTTGACGGTAAGGCGCGGTCATCGTCAACTTGATCGCAGCGACGAAGCAATTCGTCGACTACAGCCGCCGAGGAGGCACACCGCATGACCGCACCTGCAAAGAAGGCATCGGCTAGAAAGTCGGCCGCCAAGAAGGCACCGGCCAAGAAGGCCGCCGCCAAGAAGACGACCGCTCGCAAGTCGGCCGCCAAGAAGGCGCCGGCCAAGAAGGCCGCCGCCAAGAAGACGACGGCCGCGAAGAAGACCGTCGCCAAGAAGGCATCGGCTGCGAAGAAGACCGTCGCCAAGAAGGCATCGGCTGCGAAGAAGTCCGTCGCCAAGAAGACAGCTGCGAAGAAGGCGCCGGCCAAGAAGTCGGCCGCCAAGAAGACAGCTGCGAAGAAGGCGCCGGCCAGGAAGGCAGCCGCCAAGAAGACCGCCGCCAAGAAGACGACGGCTCGCAAGTCAGCCGCCAAGAAGTCACCGGCCAAGAAGTCCGGCTGACCGACTGAACACCGCAGTTCGAACAACGAATCATGATGCACCGAGTCGCCGGTGCACCTCTGGCGTTCGCGGCCTTGCGGTCGCAGCTGGAGGTGCCCGGCGATTTCGCTCCGGCCGTCCGGGCCGAAGCCGCGCAGAGCGCGCAAACGGTCGAGCTGCCGCCCGAGGACGCGACTGACGTCCCGTTCGTCACCATCGACCCTGCGGGCAGCCGCGACCTGGACCAGGCGCTGCACATCGCTGCGTCCGGCGACGGACACCTGGTCAGCTACGCGATCGCCGATGTCGCTGCCTTCGTCCGTCCCGGCGGCGAGATCGACTCCGAAGCCCACCGGCGGGGCGAGACGCTCTACTTCCCGGACACGCGCGTTCCGCTGCACCCGCCCGAACTGAGCGAGGGCGCGGCCAGCCTGCTGCCGAACCAGGTGCGCCCAGCAGTCCTGTGGCGAATCGAGTTGAGCGGCGACGGTTCCGTACGCAGCGTCGATGTGCGCCGGGCCAAGGTGCGCAGCACGGCGCAGCTCGACTACGACGGGGTGCAAGCCGGGCTCGACCGCGGCACTTTGCCCGATCCGATTGCCGCGCTGCCCGATGTCGGCCGCGCGCGGCTCGCGCTGGCCCGCAAACGCCATGCCATCAACCTCGCCCTGCCCGAACAGTCCGTCACCGGGGACGGTGCCGGCGGGTGGGTGTTGGCGTTGCGCACCACGTTGCCGGTCGAGCAGTACAACGCCGAGATCTCGTTGCTCACCGGAATGTGCGCTGCGCAGGTGATGCTCGACGGCGGGATCGGCATCCTGCGCACCGTCCCGCCGCCGGACAAGGGTGCCGTGCAATCGCTTCGCCGCGCGGCGCGAGCGCTCGGCATCAGCTGGCCCGACGGCGCGCCAGCCGGCGATGTGCTCGACTCCGTCGACCGCTCCGATCCGCGTCACGTGGCGTTCATCGAACACGCCGTCGCGCTCCTCCGCGGGTCGGGCTACACACCGTTCAACGGCGCGCCCCCGAGCCAACCGCTGCACAGCGGCATCGCGGCGCCGTACGCCCATGTGACTGCGCCGCTGCGGCGACTGGTCGACCGCTACGGCAGCGAGATCTGTTTGGCCCTGCGGGCAGGTATCGCCGTTCCCGACTGGGTGCGCGTCGCGCTGCCCGAACTACCGGAGGAGATGCAGAAGGCCGACCACCTCGCCCACGAAGTCGACCGCGCCGTCGTCGATGCAACGGAGGCGTGGCTGCTGCGCGACCGCGTCGGTGACGTGTTCCCGGCCGTCGTCATCGACGCCGACGAACGGGCCGGAACGGTGGTGCTGGACTCACCCGCCGTCCGCGCTCGCTGCGCCGGCGCCGACCTGCCGGTCGGCGAGCGCATTCAGGTCCGGCTGGTGACAGCCGACGTCGACCAACGAGAGGTCAGGTTCGAACGGGCCGACAGCAGTCAGCTGTAGGTGTATTCGGCGGACGGGTAGGCGCCGTCGCACACCTCGGCCCCGAAGCGGGATGCCGCGTCGCGCAGCACGTCGCCGACCTTCGCGTACTCCTTGACGAACTTCGCCGGCTTGCCGCCGCCGCGCAGTCCGGCCATGTCCTGCCAGACCAGTACCTGGGCGTCGCACGATGCGCCGGCGCCGATACCGATCGTCGGGATGGTGAGCGCAGCGGTGACCTGGGCCGCGACATCGGAGGGAACCACCTCGAGGACGACCGCGAACGCGCCGGCGTGCTGCAGCGCCTTCGCGTCCTGCAGCAGCCGGTGCGCGGCCTCGTCGCCGCGACCCTGGACGCGGTAACCACCGAAGGCGTTGACCGACTGGGGGGTGAGACCGATGTGCGCCATCACCGGCACGCCAGCCGAGACCAGCATCTCGACCTGGGCGGCGACCCGCTGGCCGCCCTCGAGCTTGACGGCTTGAGCGCCGCCTTCCTTCATGAAGCGCGCGGCGGTCTCGAGAGCCTGCTGGGGAGACGCTTGATACGAGCCGAACGGAAGATCGGCGACGACCAGTGCGCGCGAACTGCCGCGGACCACGCCGCGGACCAAGGGCAACAGCTCGTCCACCGACACCGGCACCGTCGTGTCGTAGCCGTAGACGACGTTGGCCGCCGAGTCGCCGACGAGCAGCACCGGGATGCCCGCCTCGTCGAAGATCCGCGACGTCGAATAGTCGTAGGCCGTCAGCATCGGCCAGCGCTCGCCGCGCTCCTTGGCTGTCTGCAGGTCGCGGATCGTGATCCGCCGATTGGTCACGCCGCCGTACAGAGAGGTCTCGGGCATAGCGTCTCGCTCACTTCCTCGAGGCCGGCGCGCCGGTCCCCGGGCTGTCATGTGGACGACACAATCGTGCAACCTACTGGCCGGTAAGTCTCGCCCGGCGCGTGAGATGAGAGTCACCCAGCCTTTTTGACCACTACCTCGTTAGTCGGCTCCTCGGCGGGCAAGCGGCCGCCGAGCAGTGCGGAGCAGCCGACGCTGACCACGAGTACGCCGACGAACAGGGCGAGCATCGTGTGCTGTGCGGCCAGCACGCTGTGCTGCGAGCCGTTGAGCTGCAGGGTGCGGCCCAGGATCGCCACGCCGGCCACGCCGCCGAGATAGCGCATCGAGGAGGCCAGGCCGGCGGCCATCCCGATGCGGTCGGCCGGTACGCCGGCGAACGATGCCGCCTGCCCGGCGGGGGTCGCGAGACCGAGCCCGAAGCCGAGCAGCGCGAGGGGCAGCCGGAAGTCGCCCGGTGCGCTCGGGTCATGCATGAGCAGCAGCGTTGCGCCGGCGAGACTGCTGGCCGTGCCGACGAGCCCGACCGGCCGGGCGCCCAAAGCGTCGACCAGCCGCCCGGCGATCAGCGACGCCACGACCATGGCGAGCATCATGAAGATCAGCAGGCGGCCGGTCGCCTCGGAGCTCAGGCGGAACAGCGCGTGTGTGACCAGCGGGATCGCGAACAGCAAGGCGTACATCACCAGGTTGAGCAGCGCGACGACGAGCGAACCGGCGCTGTAGCGCGTTGACCGGAACAGACCGAAGGCGACGATCGGGTCGGCCGCGCGCCGTTCCCAGGACGCGAACGGCACGAACAGCAGCAGGCCGGTCGCGACCAGGACGACCTCGGCAGCGCCCTTCGCCTGCAGCCCGGCGATGAGCGCCACGAGCGCGCCGGTGAGCAACACCGCTCCGACCGCGTCGAACGGCGCCCCACGGCGACCGCCGCTGGGCGCGTTGCGCCGTCTCGGTCCGGCCAGGACGGCGGCGGCCACGAGCACCGGAAGGTTGGCCATGAATACGCTGCGCCAGCCGAACAGGCTCACGAGTTCGCCACCGATGAGCGGACCGAGACCAGCGGCCAGCGACATCGTCGCGCCGATGGCGCCGAACGCACGGCCCCGCCGCTCCTCGGCGACCTCGACGCGCACCAATGCCATCGTGGCCGGCACGACGACGGCCCCACCGGCGGCCATGATCACGCGTGAGCAGGCCAGCAGGATCAGGTTCGGCGCGAGGTAGCCCAGCAACGCCCCGAGGGCGAGGACGGCCCGGCCGACCGACACGACCTGCCAGTGACCCAGCCGGTCGCCGAGCTTGCCGCCCACGCTCTGCAGCGCGATCGCGGCGACGAGGTAGCTGGCGACGACCGCCTGGGTGACGCCGGCCGAGCTGTGGTGGAAGGCATGGGCGATGCTCGGCAGGGCAACTGCGATCATCGTCGAGTTCAGCGGCATCAGTGTCGCGGTGAGGCACGCGGCGAGCAGCCCGCGGGTCGCCCGCGGGTCAGCCACCGGTGATCGGCCGCCTCTGGAGCAGGTACAGCGTTCCGGCGACGATCGCGAACTCGATGTCATGGTCGGTCGCGGCGAAGGCCTTGTCGCAGCGCAACGCCAGGTCGTGCAGGGCGGCCAGGTCACGGTCGTGCAGGCACGGCGCGTACATGGAATCTCGGGACACCGGCTCTTCGCGCGTACCGCCGTAGGCGACGCGCACCGCGATGTCCTTCTCGCCGACCCGCCGTTCGACCACCCGGCCGACGGAGTCGACGACGTACCGGTCCGGCGTCACCATCCCGGACACCACCGCCTCGCCGAGGCCCCACGCCGCCTCGATCACCCGTTCCTCGCGTCCGGTGACCGGGTTGCGCGTGAACATGACACCGCCGACGTCGGCGTCGACGAGTTGCTGGACGACCACGGCCATGCGCAGCGTCGTCGTCAGCCCCATCCGGCCGCGATAGGCCACTGCGCCGGCGTCCGTGGCCGAGGCGTGCACCTCGCGCACCGCGGCGAGCAGGGCCGCCGTTCCGTACACGCCCAGGAGTGACTTGTGGATGCCGGCGAAGCTGGCGCCGGCGGAGTCCTCGCCGACGGCGCTCGAGCGGACCGCCCAGTACGGCCAATCGGCACACCGCGCCTCGAGCTCGGCGGCGAGCCGTACGGCCGTCCCTTCATCACCCGAGCTGGCAGCACAGACGACGTCGTGCGAAACGGCGAACCCGTCGGGGACCGGCAGGCCGCAGCGCAGTGCCTCGCCCAACTGAACGGCCTTGCCGCCGTAGGCGTCGGCGTCGACGGCGTCGACCAGCGCGCAGATCCCGCTCATCGGTTGAGTAAACGGACTTCGCCGGTCGTGCCGTCCACTCGCACGCGCGCGCCGTCGCGGATCTTCGCCGTGGCCTCGCGGGTGCCGACGATGCCGGGGATGCCGTATTCCCGCGCCACGATCGCCGCATGGCACAGCTGACCGCCACGATCGGTGACGATCCCACCCAGCAGCGGCAGCACCACGTTGAAGTACGGCGACGTCATGCGCGTCACGAGCACGTCGCCCTTCTTGATACGGCCGAAGTCGTCCGCGCTCTCGACGAGCCGCGCCGGGCCCTCGTACACGCCCTCGTTGACGGCCAGCCCGTGGAGGACCGTGTCGGTATTGGGCGTCTCCGGCACGCCGAACAGGTTCGCCAGCGCCACGTCCACCGCGCGGGCCGCCCGGCGGGCCGCGGGCGGCAGGACATCGATGGGCGGTGGCGGCGTCGGCATGGCGCGCAGGAACGGCGGCGCATCGCCGACCGTGTGCGTGGTACGCCACTCCACTCGTGCGCCCACCTCGTCCGCACTCGGTCCCGGCCGGGCCGACAGCAGATCAGTGATCTCGTCGATGGTCAGGTCCACCGCATGATCCGCCGCGTGCAGACGGTCTGTGGCGGCCAGGCGGCTCCCGGCTTCGAGCAGTGCCCGCCGGGCGAGACCGTTGGCCCAGCCGTCGGAGTACACGCCGCGCTCGTCGCGCAGCCGGTTCACACGCCGGGCCTCGGCGAACCGGTCGTCGAACTCGTCGAGGTAGTCGGCCGGAACGCGGCTCCGCACGCGCTCGAGGTCGACGGTGTCTTCAGGGGCCGACAGCCCCTCAACGGCCGACTGCAGCGCCTGCAGAAGGATGTCGGGCAGCTCGCCGGCGTTATTGTCGCCGACGTCGTAACCCACGCAGCGGTAGCGGACCGCATCGAGGTAGCTGCGCACGTCAGGACCGACGGTCGGGCTGGCGCTGAGCGCGGACAGCACCGCCTCCGCCGGCTCCGGCGAGGTCAATGTGCCGCGCGCGGCATCGTCGGCGGCGATCGCCTTGCCGGCCGACTCCAGTTCGTTGGCGGCGAAGCCGCGGGAGATCCGCGACGTGCCGCGGAGCAGCCCGAGAAGCTCACCGGGCGGGGCCCCGGTCCACTCCAGTGCACCCGCGAGGAAGTCGCCCATCGCAACGATGACGGTGATCGTGTACTTGTGGTGCTGATAGACCATGTTCGCGCCGTGCTCGTGACACTCGGCGACGTGTGCGATCAGGTCCGCGTCGGACAGCGTCGAGACGTCGACCGCCTGGATCTCGAGGTGTCGAGCTACCGCCGCCGGCTTGTCGACCTCGTCCCATTGTTGGAGGTCGGCTCGCCACTGGCGATCGGCGAGGGCACGCTCGGAGACGGCGAGCCGGGCGCGCATCTTGGGGTGCAGCCGGAGGAGCAGCCACAGGACCGGCTTGGGCGGTGGCCCCATGGCACCTTCCGGCGCGCCGAAAGCGACCGGCTGGGTGTAGGCGAAGCTGTTGCTGAAGCGGGGCTGCAGATGACTCAGGAGCAGTCCGTAGCGAGCGGTGCCCTCCCGCCACGCGCGGGGGAAAGCATCGGTGAACCAGGGCTGAGCGAAGTGCGTCAACGGCCGAGAGAAATGTGTGGCTTCGAGTTCCCACGGGCCCTTACCGGGCGGGTCCCAGCTGACTTCCCCCATGCTCCACCTCTTCGATAGGTGGCGCACAGCGTAATTCTGTGTTCATCACCCGTCCCGCCGTCGTTCGCAGACAGGGCACAAAGTCCCTGCGGCAAATCGGCTGAATCCGCATCAAGCCGGACGAGGCGCTTCCCGCCACCGGTTGGTGATCGGCAACCGGCGGTCCCGGCCGAACGCCTTGAAGCTGATCTTGCTGCCCGGCGGGTACTGGCGGCGCTTCCACTCGGCGGCGTCGACCATGCGGGCCACCCGCTGCACCAAGTCCGCCTCGAACCCCTCGGCCACGATCTCGTCCACGCCGCGGTCGCCGTCGACGTAGCGGGCGAGGATAGCGTCGAGAACCGCGTAGTCGGGCAGCGAGTCGCTGTCCAGCTGCCCTGGGCTCAACTCGGCCGACGGCGGCTTCGTGATGGAGTTCGGCGGGATGGGCAGCGTCTCGCCGCGTTTCTCCGCCTGACTGTTGCGCCACTCGGCCAGCGCCCACACGAAGGTCTTGGGCACGTCCTTGATCGGGGCGAACCCGCCGACGGCGTCTCCGTAGATCGTCGAGTAGCCCACGGCCAGCTCGCTCTTGTTGCCGGTGGCCAGGACGAGGTGGCCCTCGGCGTTGGACAGCGACATCAGCGTCGTGCCGCGGATCCGCGCCTGCACGTTCTCCGCCGCCAGTCCGGTCAGCTGCAGCGGGTCCATGAAGGCGTCGACGATCGCCTTGATCGGCACCTCGCGGTAATGGGCGCCCAACCGCTGGGCCAGGTCGGAGGCGTCGGACCGGGAGTGCTCGGACGAGTACGCGCTGGGCATCGAGACGCCGTACACGTTCTCCCCGCCGATGGCATCGGCGGCGATGGCGGCCACGACCGCCGAGTCGATGCCGCCCGACATGCCCAGCACGACCGAGCGGAAGCCGTTCTTGTGGACGTAGTCACCCAGCCCGACGACGAGCGCGCCCCAGACCTCTTCCTCGTCCGGGACACGGTCGGTCACGACGGCCGGCTCCGGATCCCGCCGCGGCGCCGGGGATGCACCGGTGGCGACCCGGGTGACCGTGAGCACCTCGTCGGTGACCTCGGCCGGCGAATCCGGGGCGTCGGTCACCGGCACGTCGACGAGAAAGACGTCCTCGACGAACTGCGGAGCGCGCATGACGGTGGTGCCGTCGGCCGCGATCACCATGGAGTCCCCGTCGAAGACCAGTTCGTCCTGCCCGCCGACGGTGTTGACGTAGACGATGGGCGCTCGCGCCTCGGCCGCACGGCGCTGCAGCAGGCGTAGGCGGACGTCGTCCTTGTTCCGCTCGTAGGGCGAGCCGTTGATGTTGACGACGACCCCCACATCGGCGGCGCCGGCGACGGTGAACGGTCCGCCCTCCTGCCACGCGTCCTCGCAGACGGTGAGGGCTATGTCGACGCCGAGGTGGCGAACGACGTTGAGGGTCGTGCCCGGTGCGAAGTAGCGGCGCTCGTCGAACACGCCGTAGTTCGGCAGATGGTGCTTGAACTGTCGAGCCACCACCCGCCCGTCGAGAAGGAACGCGGAGGCATCCCGCGGAAGTCCGTCGTCGTCGACGTAGCCCACGATGACGGCCACGTGCCCGAGGCCGGCGGCGGCGAGCTGCTCGGCCAGGCCGGTCAGCGCCGCCTGCGACGCGGCCCGGAACGCCGGACGCAGCACGAGGTCCTCGACGGGGTAGCCGGTCAACATCATCTCCGGGAACGTCACGACCTGGGCGCCGGCCGCCGCGGCCTCGGCCGTACGACGGATGACCGTCTCGCTGTTGCCGGCGAAATCGCCCACCGTCATGTTCACCTGAGCCAAAGCGAACCGCAGCGCCGTCACCCCTCCATTGTGACGCACCGGGGGTGCGCGCCGGCCGGAGCGGGCGGCAGGAGGCGGAATGGGCACCGTATGTGAAACCGCTGCGAATCGGGCGCGGCCACCGGGTGGCATACGGCAGACTCTGAGACTTGCCGGACTTTTGGTGACGATCTCGCAACGTAGGCAACCGGACACCGCCCGGTTGCGTCTCATGAAATGGCAGCCGATTCCGAAGCGTCCTTCCCATGGTGTCCCGGTATGTGCGGGACACTGGGAAGATCGAAGAAGATCAACCCAGCCCACGGCGACGCCAGGCGCCCCGCCGGCCGAACTGAACGACTTGTACGGAGGAACGGATGCAGCGCGTAGGCACGACGGGACGGCTGGGCGCGTTCCCGAGCGCTCGGACGATCGGCGTCGCCGCGTCGGCCGTCGCCGTACTGGCCCTCGCCGCGTGCACCAGCGGTAACGGGAAGGGCAACGGCAAGTCGCCGGTTTCGCACAACACCTCCGCCGGCAGCACTACGGCCGGCACATCGACCTCCGCCCCGGCCGACCCGGCCGTGATCACCATGCCGGCGGCCGCGGACATCAGCCCGATCCAGCCGGTCACCGTCGGTATCGACCACGGCACGCTGACCGGCGTCACGATGACGAGCCCGGCCGGCAAGCAGGTCACCGGCAGGCTGGCCGCCGACGGATCGTCGTGGCACAACACCGAGGTGCTCGGCTACAGCAAGAGCTACACGATCGTGGCCAGTGGCAAGAACAAGGACGGTTCGCCGGTCACCAAGACCTCGCACGTCACCACGGTCACGCCGAACAACCTGACCCTGCCCTACATCGACGACGTCTACGGGTCATACGTCGACAACGGCGCGACATACGGCGTCGGCATGATCGTCAAGGTCCACTTCGACGAGGCGGTCAACCGGCGCAAGGCCCAGAAGGCCCTGCACGTGACGACCAGCCCCAGCGTGACCGGCGGCTGGTACTGGGACAACGACCAGGACGCCTACTGGCGGCCGCAGAACTACTACACGCCGGGCACCACGGTGACCGTGTCGGCGAAGGTCTACGGCGTGGACGTCGGCAGCGGGCTCTACGGCCAGGACGACCGGAGCGTGTCCTTCAAGATCGGCGAGAAGCGCCTGTCCATCGCCGACGCCAGCACTCACCACGTCAAGGTCTACTTCGGCGACCAGCTGGTGCGCACCATGCCGACGTCGATGGGCCAGGGCGGCACCGTCCAAGGACGCCACGGGACCATCTACCTGTGGACGATGCCCGGCACGTACACGGTCCTCGGCCACGAGAACCCAGCCACCATGTCGTCGGACAGCTACGGCCTGCCGGCGAACTCACCACTCGGTTACGCGCCGGAAAAGGTCCCGTTCGCGACCAAGATCAGCACGGACGGCATCTATCTCCACGAGCTCGACACCACCGTCGGTTACCAGGGTCACTCGAACGTGTCCCACGGGTGCCTGAACCTGAACTACACGAACGCGAAGTGGTACTACGAGCACTCCCGCGTCGGTGACCTCGTCCAGGTGATCCATTCCGGAGGGCCGCACATCCAGTTCTGGCAGGGCGGCCAGTGGGACGTGCCGTGGTCAGAGTGGCTGGCCCACAGCGCCCTCTAGCGGCCCGTAACCGTAGGCTGTAACCCAAAGGCAACAGCGGCGCGCAACAATGCGCTGGTTCGGGCAACAGCAGAGAAGGGCCGGGGTGGCGGGACGGCCGGGGAGGCGGCACGACCTTGGATCGTCAGCAGGAATTCGTGCTGCGCACGCTCGAGGAGCGCAACATCCGCTTCGTGCGTCTGTGGTTCACCGACGTCCTCGGCATGCTCAAATCCGTGGCGGTCGCGCCGGCGGAACTCGACGGGGCCTTCGAAGAGGGCATCGGGTTCGACGGTTCCGCGATCGAGGGGTTCAGCCGGGCCAGCGAGAGCGACATGCTGGCCCGACCCGATCCGTCGACCTTCCAAATTCTGCCCGAGCAGGACGGCAGCCCGGCCGACTCGGCCCGGATGTTCTGCGACATCCAGATGCCTGACGGTTCGCCGTCGTGGGCGGACCCGCGCTACGTGCTGCGGCGGGCCTTGTCGCGGGCGGCCGAGCGCGGGTTCACGTTCTACACGCATCCGGAGATCGAGTTCTTCCTGCTTAAGAACCGCCCGTCCGACGGCGCCGAGCCCGAGCCGATCGACAACGGCGGCTACTTCGACATGACGAGCCACGACGTGGCCCACGACTTTCGCCGGGCCGCCGTCGGCGCGCTGGAATCGCTCGGCATCTCGGTCGAGTTCAGCCACCACGAGGTCGCGCCCGGCCAGCAGGAGATCGACCTCCGGTACGCGGACGCACTGTCGATGGCCGACAACCTGATGACGTTCCGACACGTCATCAAGGAGGTCGCCATCGCCCATGGCGCGCACGCGACCTTCATGCCCAAGCCGTTCCGGCATCAGCCGGGCAGCGGCATGCACACCCACCTGTCGCTGTTCGAGGGTGACCAGAACGCCTTCCACGACCCGTCCGATCCGCTCAACCTCTCGAAGACGGCCCGGGCGTTCATCGCCGGGTTGCTGACGCATGCGCGCGAGATCACCGCGGTGACGAACCAGTGGGTGAACTCCTACAAGCGGCTCTGGGGTTTCAGCGCTCCTGGCGCGCTCGTCGAGGCCCCGACGGTGATCTGCTGGGGTTCGGCCAACCGGTCGGCGCTCGTGCGTGTGCCGCGCTACAAGCCGGGCAAGGCCAATTCGACGCGCGTCGAGATCCGCTCGCCCGACTCCGCCTGCAACCCCTACCTCGCCTTCGCGGTGCTGCTCGCGGCCGGTATGAAGGGAATCCAGGAGGGCTACGAGCTGCCCCCCGGCACCGAGGACGACGTCTGGACGATGTCGGAGAACGAACGCCGGGCGCTCGGCTACGGCGAGCTGCCGCACAACCTGGCCGACGCGCTGCGGACGATGGAGGACTCCGAGCTGCTCGCCGAGACGCTGGGGGAGCACGTCTTCGACTTCTTCCTGCGCAACAAGCGCGAGGAGTGGACGGACTACCGCGCGGAGGTCAGCCCCTTCGAGCTCCGCCGCTACCTCCCCATTCTCTGAGCTGATCACGTTTTCCTCCGTGGGCGTCGTTGCCCGCCGCCCGGAACGGCGCCGGCGGAGGAAAACGTGATCAGTCGGCGCTCACTACAGTTGCTCGGGTGAGTAAGCCTCGGGTTCTTGTTGTCGTGAATGACGACGGCGACCCGGTCGCCCGGCTGGGGACGTGGCTGTTCGAGGCCGGTCTCGACCTCGTCGAGAGCGCCGGACGTGATCTGCCGGCCGATCTCGCCGGCTTCGCCGGCCTGGTCGTCCTCGGCGGCCCGATGGGCGCGATGGACGACGCGATCGCGCCCTGGCTGCCGCACGAGCGTCAACTGCTCCGGGACGCCATCGCGACCGAGGTGCCTACGCTCGCCATCTGCCTGGGGGCGCAGCTGCTCGCAGCGGCCAACGGCGGGCGCGTGGAGCCGAACCCCGAGGGACCCGAAGTCGGCGCCCAGCTCATCGCCAAGCGCACGGCGGCCGGCGCCGATCCGCTCTTCGGCCCGTTGCCGATCACACCTGACGTCCTCCAGTGGCACTTCGACGCGGTCACCGTGCTCCCGCCCGGAGCGGTGAACCTGGCGAGCTCGCCGCTGTGCGAGAACCAGGCCTTCCGCCTGGGCCGGCTCGCGTGGGGCGTCCAGTTCCATCTCGAGACGACGCCCGAGATCGTCGCCGCCTGGGCCGCCGAGGACGCCGAGGTGCTGGACGGTTACGACCTCGACGCGACGTTGAGCCGAGTGACTGCGCTGGACGCCGACCTCGTCGAGGTGTGGCGGCCGTTCGCCCATGCCTTCGCCGAGATCGTCCGCACGCCGGAGTCGGTGCCGGCGGCGCGCGGCGTGCCGTCGTCCACCGCAGCGCCGCTCACCGACCCGGCGGCCATCCGGCAGGCGCTGGCCGCCGAGGCGCAGGCAGCCCGGATGCCGCTGCTGCCGATGCCGACCTTCCGCCCGCCTGGCGATGAATGAGGCCCGGGTCGCTGCCCGACTGACGCGGCTCTCCTTCCGGGACGGCGCCCGCGCCGCTGAGCTGCTGTCCGGCGCGCCGCTGCACTGGTGGGACCCGGCCACGAACAGTCCGACGGGCGACGCGGCGGCCACCGTGGTCGCCGCGCTGGGCCGGTGCGCCGACCCGGATGCGGCGCTCGAGACCCTGGCCGACGTGGTGGCCGCGCCGGGCGGCGCGGACCTGCGCGCGGCCCTGGAGTCGCGGCCGCCGTTGCGCGCCCGCCTGCTGGCCGTCCTGGGCGTGTCCGTCGAGTTCTCCGCCCACCTGCGCACCCACCCGCGCGACTGGGAGGTGCTGCTCGGTGAGCTCGACCCGGTCGGAGTGGCGGCCCGCCTCGCGGCTGCCGTCGGCGCCGATGTCGACCGGCCCGTCACCGGCACCGGCGGCGCGCGGGCAGCCGTCACCGGGCCGGAGGCGGTGATCGCGTTGCGGGACGCCTACCGCCGCGAGGTGCTGGCGATCGCCGGCCGGGACCTCGTAGGCGACCTCGACCTGCAAGTGGTCACCGAGCTGCTCGCGGACCTGGCCGGTCATACCCTGCAGGCCGCCCTCGCCGCCGCCGCCGCCGGGCTGTCCGACCATGCTGCGCCGTGCCGGCTCGCGATCATCGCGATGGGCAAGACCGGCTCGCGGGAACTCAACTACATCTCCGATGTCGACGTCGTGTTCGTCGGCGAGCCTGCGGCCGACGAGGCGGACCGCGACGGCGCCGCCGACGACCCGACCGCGGCGCTGGCCACCGCCACCCGGCTGGCCGGAGAAACCATGCGCCTCTGTCACGCGGCCGCGTGGGAGGTGGATGCCAACCTGCGTCCCGAAGGCAAGGATGGCCCGCTCGTGCGCACCCTGGCCAGCCACGAGGCGTATTACCACCGCTGGGCGAGCACATGGGAGTTTCAGGCGCTGCTGAAGGCGCGACCGGTCGCGGGCGACCTCGAACTAGGCCGCCGCTACGACGAGATCATCCAGCCGTTGGTATGGACGGCTGCCGCGCGCCCCGGCTTCGTCGCCGATGTGCGGGCGATGCGGCGGCGGGTGCTCGACCACATCCCGGCCGGCGTGGCCGAGCGCGACATCAAGCTCGGCCGCGGCGGTCTGCGCGACGTCGAGTTCGCCGTCCAGCTGCTCCAGCTCGTCCACGGCCGTGGGGACGAGTCGCTGCGCGTGCCCGAGACGCTGCCCGCCCTCGAAGCGCTGCGGGCGGGCGGGTACGTCGGCCGCGACGACGCGGTCAGCCTGATCGACGCCTACCGGTTCCTGCGGGCCACCGAGCACCGGCTGCAGTTGCGGCGCCTGCGGCGCACCCACGTCCTGCCCGAGGAACCCGACCAGCTGCTCTGGCTGGGCCGGGCGATGGGCTACCGCCCGGACCGGCGCGGCGACGCCCGGGCGGTCTTCGAGGCCGAGTGGAACCTGCATGCGCGCGAAGTGCGCCGGCTGCACGAGAAGCTCTTCTACCGTCCGCTGCTCGAGGCGGTGGCGCGGGTGCCGTCGGAGGGTCTCCGGCTGACGCCCGACGAGGCGCGGCGACGGCTGGCCGCGCTCGGGTTCGCCGATCCGCCGGCCGCACTGCGGCACATCGAGTCGCTGACCGGGGGCCTGAGCCGGCGAGCCGCGCTGCAACGTGCGCTGTTGCCGGTGTTGCTGTCCGACTTCGCCGACGCGCCCGACCCCGACGCGGGGCTGTTCGCCTACCGGCGGTTGTCCGACGATCTCGGCTCCACCCCGTGGTACCTGCGGCTGCTGCGGGACGGCGACGCCGTGGCGTCCCGGCTGACCTACGTGCTCGGCAGCAGCCGCTACGTCGCCCGCATGCTCGGTCGCTCGCCCGAGGCGTTGCAGATGCTCGCGTCAAGGGACAACCTGTGTCCGCGCGAGCCGGCTGAACTCGCGGCGGCGATGGGTGAGTCCGCGGCGCGCCAGGACGACCCGGCCGCGGCGGTCGCCGCCGCGCGCGGCGTCCGCCGGCAGGAGCTGCTGCGCACGGCCTTCGCCGACCTCCTCGACATCTCCGACGTGGACGAGGTTTGCGCGGCGCTGAGCCGGACCACTGAGGCGACGCTCGAGGTGGCGTTGCAGGTCGCGGTCCGGGCGGTGGCCGCGAGCCACGGCGTCGCGGTCGAGGACCTGCCGGTGCGCTTCTCGATCATCGCGATGGGTCGTCTCGGCGGTGCCGAGGTGGGCTACGGCTCCGACGCCGACGTCATGTTCGTCTTCGAGCACGTCGACGGGTCGGAGCCGACGAGTGAGCTGGCGAACCGCGTGGCCGCCGAGCTCGCGGCGAAGGTGCGGGCGCTGCTGGCCGCGCCCTCGTCCACCGATCCACCGCTGGCGATCGACGCCGACCTGCGGCCGGAGGGGCGCAGCGGCCCGCTCGTCCGGTCACTGGCGTCATACCGCAGTTACTACGCCCGCTGGTCGTCGGCCTGGGAGGCCCAGGCGCTGCTGCGGGCCCGCCCGGTCGCGGGCGACGCCGACCTGGGCGCCCGGTTCGTCGCGATGATCGATCCGATCCGTTACCCGGCGGATGGGATCGCGCCGGCCGACCTGCTCGAGATCCGCCGGCTCAAGGGCCGGATCGACAGCGAGCGGCTGCCGCGCGGTGCCGATCCCACCACGCACACCAAGCTCGGCCGCGGGGGGCTCGGCGACATCGAGTGGACGATCCAGCTGCTGCAGCTCGGTTCCGGCGCCGAGGTTCCCGGCCTGCGGACGACGCAGACCCTGGCCGCACTCGCCGCAGCCGAAGCGGCGGGTCTGGTCACGTCCGAACAGGTCGACACCCTGGCGGCGGCGTGGCGATTCGCGACCCGGGTACGGAACGCGCTGATGTTGGTGCGCGACAAGCCGGCCGACCAACTGCCGACCTCCGGGATCGAACTCGTCGCGGTCGCGCGGGTGCTCGGGTACCGGCCTGGCTCGGACCCGGGCCAGCTCGTCGACGACTACCGCCGCGCGGCCCGCCGCGCGCGCCGCGTCGTCGAGACCGTCTTTTACGGCTGACGAGCTGACGGGCGGCCAACGCGGTATCAGGTACGCTATGTCACACCTATCGCCCAGCGCGCAGGGGAGACGCCGGCATGACACACATCCACGACGCCGTGATCGTCGGTGCCGGATTCGGCGGCATGGGCGCGGCCATCCAGCTCAAGCGCCTCGGGCTGGACGACATCGTGATCCTCGAGCGGGAGAGCGACCTCGGTGGGACGTGGCACGTCAACCGGTACCCGGGACTCGCCGTGGACATCGCCTCCGTCACGTACTCGTACTCCTTCGAGCCCAACCCCTACTGGTCTCGGCTGTTCGCCCCGGGTGCCGAGCTCAAGCGCTACGCCGCGCACGTCGCCGACAAGTACGGACTGCGCGAGCTCATGCGCTTCGACACGACCGTCGAGGGCGCCCGTTGGGACGGCGACACCGACACCTGGTCGGTCGCCGTCGCCGGCGGCGAGACCATATCCGCGCGCTACCTGCTGACCGCGACCGGCTTCCTCTCCCAGCCGAAGACCCCGGACATCCCGGGTATCGACGCTTTCGCCGGGCGGATCATCCACACAGCTGACTGGGACCACGACTACGACCTCACCGGCAAGCGGGCCGCGGTCATCGGCACCGGCGCCACCGCTGTGCAGCTGATTCCCGAGATCGCACCGCTTCTGGACGAGCTGACGGTCTACCAGCGCACCCCGATCTGGGTGACGCCCAAGCAGGACGGCGCGATCCCCAAGCCGGTACAGAAGCTTTTCGCCCGGGTGCCCCTGACCCAACGCGCGGCGCGCCTGGCCAACACGAGCCTGCTCGAACTGATGATGGTCAGCGCCGTCCTGCACTTCCGCCAGGCACAGGTGCTCAACCGCGGCGCCGCGCTCGTCGCGAAGGCCCACCTGCACCGCCAGATCCGCGACCCGGAACTGCGCCGCAAGCTCACCCCGGACTACGACTTCGGCTGCAAGCGTCCGACGTTCTCCAACACCTACTACCCGACCTTCAACCGGCCCAACGTCCATCTCGAGACCACGCCCATCGCGCGGATCGAGAGCGACGGGATCGTGACCACCAACGGCGCGAAGACCGAGATCGACAC
>NZ_JBHEMO010000024.1:0-40427 GCF_046262535.1 Jatrophihabitans sp.
CCCTCGATGCTCGTGCGCGGCGAGGGCTGGCTGCTCAACACCGCCTCGGCCGCCGGCCTGCTGACCTCGCCGGGCGATGCGCCGTACACCGTCACCAAGCACGGCGCGGTGGCCCTGGCCGAGTGGCTGGCCGTCACCTACGGCGATCAGGGGATCGGGGTCAGCGTGCTCTGTCCGATGGGGGTGGCCACCCCGCTGCTGATGGACCCGCTGGCCGCCGGTGATCTGCATGTCAGCTCCTCCCGAGTGCGCAGAGCAGGTCGAGGGTCGGTGGGCCGGCCGGCGTAGGCAGCAGCGCGATCGCCGGCGTCTGCACGCCCGCGTCCACATACGCCTGCACGTGCTCACGGCACGCCTGCGGGCTGCCGTGCACCACCAGCGCGTCGATCACCTCGTCCGGAATCGCCGCAGCGGCGCCCGCCCGATCGCCCGCCGCCCAGGCCTCGTGCATAGGCTTCAGGATCTCGCCCCGGCCCAGCCAGTCATGGAAGGCGGCGTAGGCCGGCACGGTGAGGTAGGTCGAGATGAGCAGCTTGCCGATGTTGCGGGCGAACTCGGAGTCCTCGGTCGGGCAGACGAAGATCCGGGCGACGACCTCGGCGTCGGGGTTGCCGACGGCGGCGGTGCAGGTCGGGACGTCGGTGCTGGCCAACCAGTTGAGGATCGCGCCGTCGGCTTCCCGGCCAGCCAACCGGAGCATCTGCGGGCGCAGCGCGGCGAGCACGATCGCCGGCGGCGGGGTCGGCGCCTGCTCGAGCTTGAACCGCTTGATCGTGAACGAGTCGAATTCGCCGTCGACCCGCCCGCCGGCCAGCGCCGTCTTGACCGCCCGCAGGACGTCGCGGCTGCGCTTGTACGGTTCCTCGAACGCGATGCCATTCCAGTTGCCGACGATCACCGGGCTGGACGCGCCCAGGCCGAGCACGAACCGGCCGGGAGCAGCAGCGGCCAAGGCCGCCGCCGACATGGCGATCAACGCCGGGCCGCGGGTGTAGACGGGAACGATGGCGGTGCCGAGACGCAGCGTCGGCTCCCACGCCGCGGCCAGCGCCAGGGGGGTGAAGGCGTCGGTTCCGTTGGTCTCGGCCGACCAGACGTCGGTGTAGCCGAGGTCGGGCAGCGCGCGGATGATCTCGGCGTGCTCGGCGAGCGGCACCCCGGTCAACGGGATCGTGAGTCCCCATCGCTGGGTCATGCGGACGTCTCCAATGCGGCGAGGACGAGGTCGGCGAGCTCGTCGGCGAGTTGGGCCGGGCGCTTGCGGCCCGTCGGCTTGTACCAGAGCGGCAGCTCGTTGACGAAGCCGAAGATCGTGAACGTCACCGTGTCGGCACTGGCCACGCTCGCGAACTCCCCCGCTGTCTGGGCGTCGCGGATCAGCCGCCGGACCGTGTCGTGGTAGCGGCGCCGGGCCTGCCGGTACTGCGCCGTGCGCTCGTCGCCCAGCCGGTTCATCTCGCGCCAGAACACCAGCGCGGGACGGGCGCTGGCGGCCGTGGTGACGACCAGGTCGGCGATGAGGGCCCGCAGGGTGTCGGCCGGGGACAGTTGACGCCGGAGGATCTCGTCCATGCCGTCGAGCTGGCGGCCGATGAGGTCGCCGTAGACCTCGTAGAGCAGCGCCTCCTTGCTGGCGAAGTGGTGGTAGAAGCCGCCCTTGGCCACCCCGGCGCGGGTGATCACCTGGCTGACGCTGGTCCCGTCGAAGCCCTGCTGGGCGAACAGCTCGACCGCCGCGTCCAGCACCCGCTCCCGGGCGTCCGGAGCGGCGGTCACGGCGTCGGGCCGTGCTTGCGCAGCTCCTCGCGGGCCACCGAGCGCAGGTGCACCTCGTCGGGCCCGTCGGCCAGATGCAGCGTGCGCAGCTGCGCCCACATGGCCGCCAGCGGGACGTCGGACGAAACCCCGGCCGCACCGAAGACCTGCACCGCCCGGTCGAGCACGTAGGACGCCGCCCGGGGCGCGGCGACCTTGATCGATGCGATCTCGGTACGCGCGTTGCGCACCCCGACGGTGTCGATCAGCCACGCGGCGTTGAGCACGAGCAGCCGGGCCTGGTCCACTGCGAGGCGCGACTCGGCGATCCACTCCTGCACGACCCCGTGCTTGGCGATCGGCTGGCCGAACGTCGACCGCGAAACCGCCCGCTGGCACATCAGCTCGATCGCCCGTTCGGCCATGCCGAGCGAGCGCATGCAGTGATGGATCCGGCCCGGTCCGAGCCGGGCCTGCGCCATCATGAACCCGCCGCCCTTCGGCCCGAGCAGGTTCTCCCGCGGGACCCGCACCTTGTCGTAATGGATGACGCCGTGGCCGCCGTGCGGGCCGTCGTCGTAGCCGTAGACGGTGGTCGACCGCTCGATCTTCACGCCCGGTGTGTCGAGCGGGACGAGGATCATCGAGTGGCGCTGGTACTTCGCCGCCTCGGGGTCGCTGACCCCCATCACGATCGCGACCTTGCACTCGGGCCGCATGGCGCCGGTCGACCACCACTTGCGGCCGTCGACGACGTAGCTGTCGCCGTCGGCGGTGATGCCGAGCGCGATGTTCGTTGCGTCCGAGGACGCGACGTCCGGCTCGGTCATCGAGAAGCACGAGCGGATCTCGCCCTGCAGCAGCGGCTCGAGCCAGTCCTTGCGCTGCTGGTCGCTCGCGAACATGGCCAGCAGCTCCATGTTGCCGGTGTCCGGGGCCGAGCAGTTCATCGCCTCAGGCGCGATCGCGGCCGACCGGCCGGACAGTTCGGCGATCGGGGCGTAGTCGACGACCGACAGCCCGGCGCCGTGCTCGCGGTCGGGCAGGAAGAGGTTCCACAAGCCGCGCTTGCGGGCCTCGTCCTTCAGCCCGGCCAGCACCTCGGGCGTTCGGAACGGGGTGCCGGCTGCGCGGTTGGCCGCGGCCTGTTCCTCGAACAGGTGCTCGGCCGGGTAGACCGAGTCGTCGAGGAACGCGCGGACGTCCTCCTGCAAAACCTGCGAACGGTCGCTGAAGGCAAAGTCCATGTGGCTCTCCTGATCGGGGTCAGCGGCCGGCCAGCGCGTGCAGCGCGGCCTGCAGCAGCATCGGCACGGCCGCGCCGAAGTGGTCGAAACCCTCGCCGACTGTCTTGCCGGCGAGGAAGCGGTGATGGATGCCCTCGGCGACGACCGCGAGCTTGAAGTAGCCGAACCCGATGTACCAGTTCAGGTGGGTCAGGTCGCGCGGCGAGCGCTCCGCGTATCGGGCCACCATCTGAGCGGCGGTGAGAAACCCGCGCTCGGGCAGCATCTGCGGCATGATCGTGTCGCCCTGCTGGGCGAGGTCCTGGTAGACGACCAGTAGGCCCACGTCGGTGAGCGGATCGCCCAGCGTCGCCATTTCCCAGTCGACGACGGCGGCGATCCGATCGATGGCCGGCGTGTACATCACGTTGGTGAGCCGGTAGTCGCCGTGCACGATCGCCGGGGCCGACTGCTCGGGCAGTGTCGACGTCAACCTCTCGACCGTGGCGGCCAGCACGTCGAGCGGCCGGGTTTCCGAAGCCTGCCACTGCTGATGCCAGCGCCGGACCTGCCGGGCCAGGAATCCGTCGGGCCGGCCGAACTCCCCCAGCCCTATCGACAGCGGGTCGACCTCGTGCAGGTCGGCCAGCGTGTGCATCAGCAACTCGCACGAGCGGGTCGCATCGGCCGGGTCGAGTGCGGCCAGCAGCGGGGGCTTGTCGAGGACGACGCCGTCGACGAAGCCCATCAGGTAGAACGGCGCGCCGAGGACGTCGGGGTCCTCGCACAGCGCGACGGCCGGAGCCACGGGAACAGCCGTGTCGGCCAGCGCACTGATCACCCGGAACTCGCGGATCATGTCGTGCGCCGTCGGCAGGACGTGGGCCAGCGGCGGGCGGCGCAGCGCCCAGGTGGTGTGCCCGTCGGTGATCCGGTAGGTCAGATTGGACTTGCCGCCGGCAATGACCGTGCCGCTCAGCTCGCCGCGTCGCAGCTCCGGGTGATGTGCGTCCAGCCATTCGGTCAGCGCCGGCAGGTCGACGCCGGGCAGCTCAGCAGTCACCCGGCCGACCCTAGAGACCGACCGGTCGGTCGGTCAAGGGTCAGTACCCGAGGCCTCGCGCAGATCAGCCGACGGGAGCCGGTTCCCGCTCGGAATTCGGGTCGGGATCGCGTCGCTCGGCGTGGCCGTGCGACGGCTCGACCCTCAGCAGGCGCGCGACACCCTCGGGCAGGTACCAGTTCCACGAGCCGAACAGCGACACGAGCGACGGCACGAGAACCGACCGCACGATCGTCGCGTCCAGCAGGATGCCGATGCCGAGCCCGGTGGCGAGGGTCTTCAGGTCGGTCCCCGGCCCGGACGCCAGCGCGGCGAAGGCGAGGAACAGGATCAGCGCCGCGCACGTCACCAACCGGCCGGTGCGGCCGATGCCCTCGATCACCGCTTCGTCGGTCGACCGGCCCGCGTCGTACTCCTCGCGCACGCGGGACAGGATGAAGACCTCGTAGTCCATGGACAGGCCGAACAGGAATGCGAAGATCATCATCGGAATCCAGAACGTGACCGCGCCGGTTCCATGGATGCCGAAGATCGCGTTCGACCCGTGCCCGTCCTGCCAGAACAGGACCATCAGGCCCAGCGTCGCCGCCAGCGACACGATGTTCAGCAGGACCGCCTTCAGCGGCAGCAGCAGTGATCGGAACGCGCGGGCCAACAGGATGTAGGTCAGCGCGGCGATCAGCAGCAGCATCAACGGGAAGTTCGCGTACACCGCGTGCAGGAAGTCGATCTGCGCGGCCCCCAGACCGGTTACGCCGAGCACGCCGGTCATGTGCTTCGTAGCGTCCTTGACGCGTGTGACCACGCCCACGCTCTTGGAGTTCACCGTCTCCTGCTGGGGCAGGACGACCAGCACCGTCTGACCGTTGCGATTGCTCGCCGGCCCGGTCGGCACCAGCACGTCGTCGACCCCGTCGACCTGGCCGAGGTCGGACGCGATCTGCTTGGCGTCGTCGCTCTTGGCCAGCACTTCGATGGGCGTGAGCCGCCCGGTGGACCGACCACCGTCCTTCAGCAGCTGCAGGGAGTCGTAGGCCGGTCCGCTGCTGGCCAGCGAGCCGGAGGACGCCTGACCGACCTTGATGCCGAACAGGACCCCGACCAGCACCCCGAGCGCAGCCAGGGCGGTGATGGCGGCGATCCACCGGCGGCGGACGATCAGGCGCGCCCAGCGGCTCCACACCCGGCTGGCCCGGTCCTCGTGCCGGATCCGGGGCCAGTCGACCTTAGGCCCGATGCCGGCCAGGATCGCCGGCGTGAAACTCAGCGTGGTCAGGACGCTGGCCAGTGGGATGAGGGCGCCGCCGTAGCCCATGCTGCGCATGAACGGCACCGGGAGGACCACGAGGGCGAGCAGACCGATGGCCACGGTGATGCCGCTGAACAACACCGCATGGCCGGCCGTCTCCATCGCGGCGACCACCGCCTCGTGGTTCTCCTTGCCGCGATCGCGTTCCTCGCGCCATCGGGTGACGAGCAGCAAGGAGTAGTCGATCGCGACGCCCAGCCCGACCAGCGCCACGAGGAATTCGACGATGAACGACACGTCGGTGAGGTAGGTGATCGGCAGGAGCAGCAGGAAGGTCGCCATGATCGAGGCCGCCGCGACGATCAGCGGCAGGAAGGCCAGGAACGAGCCAAAGACGAAAACGAGCACCGCCAGTGCGCCGACGGCGCCCAGCAACGTCTCACCCAGAACGCCCGGGCCACCGCTGTCGTCGCCGACGGCGAGGGTGTCCTCGCCCGTCACCCCGACCGTGCCACCGAACGGCTTGGCCGCCGCCTCGGCGCTTTGCCGGATGGGCGTGGTCAGCAGCTTGGCCGACGGTGACGGATTGAAGCGGTAGAAGACGAGGGCGTACGAGGTGCGGTCGTCCTTCGTCCGGAACGCCTTGTCGCCGGTGTTGGCCTCGTCGACGACGCGCAGGCCCGGGACGTTCTTCGCGATCGCGTCGAACGTCGCGGCGACCTTGGCCTCGTTGCCCGTGATCTTCTGCCCGGCCGGAGCGGTGACCGTCACGACGTACGGGTTCGTGTCACCCCCGTTGCCGACCAGGGCCTTGATCTTGTGCGCCGCCTCGGTGCCGGGCTGGCCCGGCAGCGAGAAGTCGACCGTCAGACGGTTGTTCACCTTGCCGGCGGCCGCGCCGCCGCCGATGATCACCAGCAGCCAGATGCCGATGACGACTTTCCGGTGGTGCAGAACGAACTCCGCCCAGCGCCGCACGATTTCCCCCTGTGCCGTTGCCCCCAATGATTGCCGGAAGTCTAGGGACGGCGGCTGACATCGCGCAGCCGCTTTCGGCGCTTTCGCTCAGCCTGTCGTGGCGTGGAAAATCGAACCCACCCCATATGTCACAGCTGCGGCGATCACGCCGAGCAGCAATTGCCGGCCGCCGGAGTACGCCCAGTTCCGGCTGGTGAACCGGGCGGCGCCGGCTCCCGCGGCGAACAGGGCGAGGACGGCTAGGATGCCCGACAGCCACAGCGAGTGCGCGCCCAGCGCGTAGGGCAGCAGCGGGAGCAGGGCGCCGATGCTGAACGCGAGCAGCGACGACCCGGCGGCCGTCCACGGGCTCGGCAGCTGGGTCGGGTCGACGCCGAGCTCCTCCTGGGCGTGAATCAGCAGGGCTTGTTCGGGGTCGCGCGAGAGCTGACGGGCGACCTGCTCGGCCAGCTCGGGTTCCACCCCGCGGGCGACGTACATCTGGGCCAGCTCGGCCAGCTCGGCGCCCGCGTTGTGCTTCAGCTCGTGCCGTTCGACCTCGAGCTCGGCATGGGTCGACTCGTTCTGGCTCTGCACCGACACGTACTCGCCGGTGGCCATCGAGAACGCACCGCCGACGAGGCCAGCCCAGCCGGCCAGGGCGACCGACGAGGAGCTGGCCGACGCCCCGGCGACGCCGGCGATCAGCGCGAAGTTGGAGACCAGGCCGTCCATCATCCCGAAGACGGTGGGACGCAGCCACCCGCCGCTGACGTCGCGGTGCTGGTGGTGGATCTCCGGATCGGGCCGGTCGGACAGGTTGGCCACCGCGTCACTCATCGGCGCTCACCTCGGCCGGCTCCGGATCCGGCTCGTTGGGGTACGGGCTGCTCTCCCGCTCGGCCTTGAATCCGTCGTGGCTGATGAACCAGGCCAGGCCGCCCAGGAAGACGACGAGACTCGTCCAGTCGTTCAGCCGCAGGCCGAGGAAGTGATTGGCGTGGTCGGTGCGCATCGCCTCGATCCACGCGCGCCCGACGGTGTAGCCCATGACGTAGAGCGCCATCACGTTGCCGCGACCCAGCCGCAACCGCCGGTCGATGAGGAGCAGCGCCACGCCGACCGCGACGTCCCACAGCGATTCGTACAGGAACGTCGGATGGAAATACCCGAGCACCGTGCTGTTCGTGCCGGGGCAGTTCGTCGCATGGCCGACATCGATGTCGAGGCAGTGGATCTGCAGCTTCCACGGCAGATTCGTGGCCCGGCCGTAGAGCTCGTTGTTGAACCAGTTGCCCCAGCGCCCGATGGCCTGCGCGAACACCACGCCCGGCACGGCCGCGTCGGCGAACACGGCCAGGCTGATGTTGCGGCGGCGGCAACCGATCCAGGCGCCGACCGCGCCCAGCGCGATCGCGCCCCAGATCCCGAGCCCGCCGTCCCAGATCTTGACCGCGTCGATGGGGTGGCGGCCGGCACTGAAGTACAGCTCGGGGTCGGTGAGCACGTGATAGATCCGGCCGCCCAGGATACCGAGGACGATGGCCCAGCCGGCGATGTCCCACACGTGGTCGGGGTTGCCGCGCCGCTCGACCCAACGCCGGGTGGTCAGCCAGATCGCCACCAGGATGCCGGCGATGATGCACAGGGCGTAGGCCCGGATCGGCAGCGGGCCGAGGTGCCAGACACTGTGTGACGGGCTGGGTATCGAGGCGAGCTGCACCCGCTCACGGTAGCCGTCGCCGATGATTAGGTTGGACGTATGGCTGATGACGTGCGTGCACTGGTGGTCCGCGAGCCGGGCGGGCCCGACGTGCTGGAGGTCCAGACCCGGCCGATGCCCGAGCCCGACGCCGGCGAGCTGGTCGTCGAAGTGGCGGCGTCCGGCGTCAATTTCAAGGACGTCTACCAGCGCGAAGGCATCTACCCCGTCACGACCCCGTTCGTGCTGGGCAGCGAGTGCGCCGGAACGGTGACCGCGGTCGGCCCGGGGGTGGTGGACGTATCGGTGGGTGACCACGTGGCCACCGCAAGTGGTGCGGGCACGCACGCGTCGCACGCGGTCGTCGCCGAATCCGCAGCCGTCCCCGTGGCCGACGGGGTCGCCCTGGACGTGGCCGCCGCGGCGATGCTGCAGGGGATGACTGCCCACTACCTGGTCAACTCGACGTATCCGCTGAGGGCCGGAGAGGTCGCACTCGTGCACGCCGCGGCCGGCGGCGTCGGACAGCTGCTCGTGCAGCTGGCCAAGGCCAAGGGCGCCCGGGTCGTGGCCACCGTCGGCAGCGCGGCGAAGGTGGACGTCGCCACCGCAGCCGGCGCCGACGACGTGATCCGCTACGACGACGTCGACGACCTGGCCGCCGCCGTTCGCGAAATCGTCCCCGAAGGCGTGGACGTGGCTTACGACGGGGTGGGCAAGGCGACCTTCGAGGCGTCGCTGGGTTCACTTCGCCGGCGTGGCCTGCTCGCCCTGTTCGGCGCGGCCAGCGGGCAGGTGCCGCCGTTCGACCTGCAGCGGCTCAACCCCGCCGGCTCGCTGTTCGTCACCCGGCCGACGCTGGACCACTACGTCGCCGACCGCGACGAGCTCTTGTGGCGCTCCGGCGACCTCTTCCGCGCGATCGCCTCGGGCGAGCTGCGGGTCGAGATCAGCGGGCGGTACGGATTGGACGAGGCCGGCCAGGCGTACCGCGATCTCGAGGGACGGGCCACGACCGGCAAGCTGCTGATCGTGCCCTGATCCGGCCTCAGCGGCGGCGGACGCCGGCGGCGAGATCCTCGGTGAGGGCCTGGACGGTCGCCACTCCCCCGCTGTCCGGTGAGTCGAGCAGGCAGCGGACGAGCGCCGAGCCCACGATGACGCCGTCGGCGAAGGCGGCGACCTCGGCAGCCTGGTCACCGTTGGAGACTCCGAGACCGACGCAGACCGGGATCTCGGGCGCGAGCGAACGGAAGCGGCTGACGAGCGTGGCCGCCGTGTCGTCGACGCTGGTCCGGGCACCGGTGACGCCCATGACCGCCGCGGCGTAGACGAACCCTCGGGACGCGGCCGCCGTCGACACGATGCGCGCGTCAGTCGAGGACGGGGCGACCAGGAAGATCCGGTCGAGGCCGGTCTCGTCGCTGGCGGCGAGCCACTCGCCCGCCTCGTCGGGGATGAGGTCCGGGGTGATGGCGCCGGACCCGCCGGCGGCCGCGAGCTCGGTAGCGAAGCGATGCACGCCGAACCGGTCGACCTGGTTCCAGTACCCCATCGTGACGGCGGCCCCGCCGGCCTCGACCACAGCCGACACCGCCCGGAGCGCGTCGGTCATGCCGACCCCGTCGCGGACGGCCTGTTCGGTGGCCCGCTGGATCGTGGGGCCGTCCATCACCGGGTCGCTGTACGGCACGCCGACCTCGACGATGTCGCAGCCGCCGGCGACGAGCGCACGCATGGCGTCGATCGAGACGTCGACGGACGGGTACCCGACCGGGAGGTAGCCGATGAGCGCGGCCCGGTTGTCGGCCTTGGCCTTGGCGAGCGCGTCGGACAGCGCGGTCACGGGGTCACGCCCTCGGGACCGCCGGGTTGCGCGCCCGCGGCCTGCGGCTCGGCCGGGGTGAGCCCGAACCAGCGTGACGCGGTCTCGACGTCCTTGTCGCCGCGGCCGGACAGGTTGACCAGGATGATCGCGTCCGGGCCGAGTTCGCGGCCGAGGTCGAGGGCACCGGCCAGTGCGTGGGCCGACTCGATGGCCGGGATGATCCCCTCGCTGCGGGCCAACAGGGAGAACGCCTCCATGGCCTGGGCATCGGTGATCGGGCGGTACTGCGCCCGGCCGAGGTCGTGCAAGTAGGAGTGCTCGGGACCGACGCCCGGGTAGTCGAGGCCGGCCGAGATGGAGTGGGACTCGATGGTCTGGCCGTTGTCGTCCTGCAGCAAGTACGAGCGCGCGCCGTGCAGGACTCCCGGCAACCCGCCGGTGATCGACGCGGCGTGCCGGCCGGTCTCGACCCCGTCGCCGCCCGCCTCGAACCCGTAGAGCTGCACGTCGGCGTCGGGCACGAACGCGGTGAAGATGCCGATGGCGTTCGATCCGCCGCCGACGCAGGCCGCGACCGCGTCGGGCAGCCGGCCGCACCGCTCGAGGACCTGTTCGCGGGCCTCGTCGCCGATGACCCGCTGGTACTCGCGCACCATCAGCGGGAACGGGTGCGGGCCGGCCACCGTCCCGAACACGTAGTTCGTGGTCTCGACGTTGGTGACCCAGTCGCGCATCGCTTCGTTGATGGCGTCCTTGAGAGTGCGCGAGCCGGTGGTCACGGGCACGACCTCGGCGCCGAGCAGCCGCATCCGGGCGACGTTGAGGGCCTGGCGGCGGGTGTCCTCCTCGCCCATGTAGACCACGCAGTCGAGGCCGAGCAGCGCGGCGGCGGTCGCGGTCGCGACGCCGTGCTGCCCGGCGCCGGTCTCGGCGATGACCCGCTTCTTGCCGATCTTCTGGGTGAGCAGGGCCTGACCCAGCACGTTGTTGATCTTGTGCGAGCCGGTGTGGTTGAGGTCTTCCCGCTTGAGCAGGATGCGGGCGCCCCCGGCGTGCTCGGCGAACTTCGGCACATCGGTGAGTGGTGACGGCCGGCCGGTGTAGTCGTGCAGCAACCGGGCGAGCTCGGCGCGGAAGGCCGGGTCGGCCTGGGTCTCGTGGAAGGCGGCGGTCAGGTCGTCGATCGCGGCGACCAGCGCCTCGGGAACGAAGCGGCCGCCGTAGGGGCCGAAGTGGCCGGTGGCATCAGGAACGGAAGCGGACATGTGCGGACTCCAGGACGCGAAGGGACGAGGGCGGCGTCAGCCGTGCCATCGTCCGTCGAAGAGGCGCCGCGTCGAATCCATGGCCGTAGCCTACCGAGCGTGTCCGAACCCCGTCCCCGCTGGTTCACCGAGTACGACGAGGGCCATTCGGCCTGGTACATCGAGCGCTTCCGGCGGCTGGCCGCCGCCGGCGATGATCTGGACGGGGAGGCCCGGTTCGTCGACGCGATGCTGCCGCGCGAGGCCCGGGTGGTCGACGCCGGCTGCGGGCCGGGCCGGGTGGGCGCGGCCCTGCACGCGCGCGGGCACACGGTCGTCGGGGTCGACGTCGATCCGGCCCTGATCGAGGCGGCTGAGGCGGACCATCCCGGTCCGCGCTGGCTCGTGGCCGATCTGGCGTCGCTCGAGCTGGCCGAGGAACCGTTCGACCTCGCGGTCCTGGCCGGGAACGTCCTCGTGTTCGTGGCGCCCGGTTCGGAGCGTGACGTGCTCGATCGGGTCGCGGCCCACGTCCGTCCCGACGGCGCTGTGGTGACCGGCTTCGCCACCGACCGCGACTACGGCGTCGGCGATCTGGACCGGGATGCCGAGGCGGTCGGCCTTGCGGTGGAGCACCGTTTCGCCACGTGGGACCTGCGGCCGTGGCGGTCGGATGCGGGCTGGGCGGTCACGGTGCTGCGCACGCCGTCGGACTAGGCCGCGTCGCCGCCGTCGGGTTCCGCGCGCCACTGGTCGCCCGGCTGCCAGCCCCGAGGCAGCTGCGGGTGCGGAGCGTGGCGGAACTTGCTCGATCGCACCTCCCATTGGCTGCGTCGACGCTCGTAGTCGCGATAGGTGCGGTTGCGTCTGAAGGTCTCGGGTGGGCGGGCCAGGCCGAAGCCGTCGGCCCACCAGTCGCCGAACACCGGATCGAGGATCGTGTCGAGGTGCGCCGGATAGCGGCGACCGGCACCGTCCGCCACGTCCTGCCATACCTCGAGCGGCACGACCAGGTGGCCGTCGACATCCACGACGGCCAACCGATAGTTCGCGGCGTTGAGGATGCGCTGGAGGTTGGGAAGGCTGGGCGTGACGGCGCCCGTCTCGATCTGGGCGATCGCCGAGGGGCTCACGTGGGCGTGCTTCGCCAGTTCCCGTTGACTGAAGTCGGCGGCGCGCCGCACTCGGCGGACGATGCCGCTCAGCGGGTAGCCGCTGAGCTCGAATCCCTTGCCCTCGCTCATGCGCGGACGATGTCAGGGCCGCCGCGTGGGGCGCCACCGGCCGGAGCGATCTGTGGACGACGCGGCCGTTGTCCACATGCCGCCGCCCATACAACAGTTCCGGCGCCTTTGCTCTGCTAACTCCGACTGAGCAAGCCCTCCGCCCCCCTGAGCAGAGCAAAACGGTGGCTTTGCTTTGCTCTGCTCAGTCGGGATGAGCGGGCGGGCCTTTGCTCTGCTCAGTCAGGATGAGCGAGCGGAGCTTTGCTCTGCTCAGTGAGGGTGAGCGGGTGCTCAGCGGGACTGCGCAAAGCAAAGGCGCTGGAACAGCACTTTGTATCGGGGGCGCCGGAGCCGGACCATGTGCGCACCCTGGAGCCGAGCGCCACGGCGGCACGCGGGCGGAGGGACGCGCGCCTAGCGCGACGGGCGTGGCGTCGCCGGATGGGCGCCGGCGGTCACCAGCTCGGCGACGGCGTGGCGCGGATCGGCGCCGGTCACCAGCGTCTCACCCACGAGCACGGCGTCGGCGCCGGCGGCGGCGTACTCGATCAGGTCGAGTGGCCCGCGCACGCCCGACTCGGCGATCTTCACGACGCCGCTCGGCAGTCCGGGGGCGATGCGCTCGAACGTCGAGCGGTCGACGTCGAGGGTGCGCAGGTCGCGCGCGTTCACGCCGATCACCCTCGCCCCAGCGTCGAGCGCACGTGATGCCTCTTCCTCGGTGTGCACCTCGACCAGGGCCGTCATGCCCAGCGACTCGATGCGCTCACGCAAACCGATCAGCGCGTTCTGCTCGAGCGCGGCGACGATCAGCAGGACGACGTCGGCTCCGTGCGCCCGGGCTTCGTGCACCTGGTACGAGCCGATCACGAAGTCCTTGCGCAGCACGGGGACCTGGACCGCCGCGCGCACGGCGTCGAGGTCGTCGAGCGAGCCGCCGAACCGGCGCTGCTCGGTGAGCACGCTGATCATCCGGGCGCCGCCCGCTTGGTACTGCACGGCCAGCGCCGCCGGGTCCCCGATGACGGCCAACTCACCCTTGGACGGACTGCGCCGCTTCACCTCGGCGATGACTCCGACGCCGGGCGCACGCAGGGCGGTCCACGCGTCTCGTGCGGGCCGGGCGGCCGCCGCGAGCTCCTTCACCGCGTCCAGGGGCAGCGCAGCCTGGCGGGTCGCGACGTCCTTGCGGACTCCCGCGACGATCTCGTCCAACACGCTCGCCACCGGATCGCCTCCCGTCAATGCTCGCGCCGGTGCGCTCGGACCGAGGGTAGCGAGGTGTCCGGCCGACATACCGGCCGGGTGGGCACTAATCGTCCCCGGCGCGCGACCGGTCGGTGGGGTCCTCGCCACGGTCCAGAGCGGTCCAGAGTGCGGTCGCCGCCTTCGCCTGCTGCTGTTGCGGGTCGGCCGGCGCCTCGTACCGCGCCGACATCACCTGCCACGTGTCCCCGCGCCAGACGATCAGCGCTCCGGCCAGCAGCACGAGCAGGCCGCATGCCGCGGTCAACGCCGGCCACAGGGAGGACGTCGCGATCCGCGGCACAACCGCGGCAGCATTCACGGTCGGGTGATGGGCCGTGACCAGGTCGCGGGCCCGCTGGGTCCCGACGGCGCCGGAGGACGCCGCCGCCCGCCACACCAGTCCCGCTCCGACCACGGCCAGCACCGCGCCGACGCCGCGCCGCGCAACGCCGCGGGTGGCCAGGACGGCCACGACGCCGGCCAGCGCAACCAACGCGAGCGCCGTGGGCGCCGCGTCCACCGTCCGTCCCGACAGGTGCAGCACGTCGTCGTGCGACGGCGCCGGCCTGGGCGTGATCACCGTCTGCCAGGTGCGCACCGCCACGAGCAACGCGCCGCCCGCGCCGAGCAGCTGCAGCAGCAGGGCCACGGCGAACGGCCGGTACCTGTTCACGTCACCGTGCGCAGCGTCTCGGCGGTCGCGATCGCCTGCAGGACGGCGCGCGCCTTGTTGCGCGTCTCCTGTTCCTCGTTCTCGGGGATGCTGTCGGCGACGACGCCGGCGGCGGCCTGCACGTAGGCCTTGCCGGCGCGCATCACGGCGGTGCGGATGGCGATCGCGACGTCCAGATCGCCGGCCGCGTCGAGGTAGCCGACCGCGCCTCCGTAGATGTTGCGACGGACGGGCTCGAGCTCCTCGATCAACTCCATCGCCCGCACCTTGGGTGCGCCCGTGAGCGTGCCGGCCGGGAACGTCGCGACCAGCACGTCGAAGGCATCCTTGCCCTCGGCCACTTCGGACTCCACGGTCGAGACGATGTGCCACACGTGGCTGTACCGCTCGACGGCACCGAACTCGACCACGTGGACCGAACCGGGCGCCGATACGCGTCCGAGGTCGTTGCGGGCCAGGTCGACGAGCATCACGTGCTCCGCCTGCTCCTTGGGATCGCTGACCAGCTCGGCCGCCAGGGCGGCGTCCTGTTCGGCCGTCTCACCACGGCGGCGGGTACCGGCGATCGGGTGCAGAACGGCGCGGCCGTCCTTCACGGTCACCAGCGCCTCTGGGCTGCAGCCGACGATGTCGACGTCGGCGGTGCGCAGGAAGTACATGTAGGGCGACGGGTTCAGCGTGCGCAGTACGCGGTAGACGTCCAGCGGGTCGGCGTCCGTCTCGGCCACGAACCGCTGCCCGACCTGGATCTGGAAGACCTCGCCGGCCCGTACCGCCTCGAGCGCCTGCTCGACCGCAGGCTGGTACTGCCCGGCCGGCGTGCGCGAGCTGGCTTCCTTGGGCGGCGCGACGCCGATCGTCGCCACCGTCGGGTCCGACGGCGTCGCGAGTGCGGCTTGCATGGCGTCGAGGCGGCGCAGCGCGTCGGCGTAGGCGTCGTCGAGCTCGACCCCGGTCATGGCCGGATGCAGCAACGCGTTGGCGATCAGGACGACGGTGCATTCATGGTGATCGACGGCGGCCAGGTCGGTGACCAGCAGCATCGTGAGTTCCGGCAGACCGAGCTCGTCGACGGCCAGGTCCTTCAGCCGCTCGATCCGCCGTACCACGTCGTAGCCGAGGTAGCCGACGAAGCCACCGGTCAGCGGAGGCAGGCCCGGCAGCCGAGGGCCCTTCACCGCGCGCCAGGCCGCACCGAGGTCGGCCAACGGGTCTCCCGTTGTCGTCAATCCCGGTGGGACGTCGCCGGTCCATGACGTCTCCCCGTCAAGCACCGACAGGCACGCGGCCGCGTTCACGCCGACGAAAGACCAGCGGGAGAACGAGGCGCCGGGCTCGGCCGACTCGAGCAGGAACGTGCCCGGACGTCCGGCGGCGAGCTTGCGGTAGACGCCGACCGGTGTCTCGTCGTCGGCGAACAGCGTGCGGGTGATCGGCACCAGGCGGTGCGTCGCGGCCAACCGCTCGAGATCGGCGCGACCGATCGGGACGCTGTTCATTGCGAAACCGGCAGCGGGTCGGCGTCGAAGCAGGTGCGGTCGCCCGTGTGGCAGGCCGGGCCCACCTGGTCGACCCGCACGAGCAGCGCGTCGCCGTCGCAGTCCAGCGCGACGGACTTGACGTACTGCGCGTGCCCGGAGGTCTCGCCCTTGACCCAATAGGACTGACGGGACCGCGACCAGTAGGTCGCCCGGCCCGTTGTCAGCGTGCGGTGCAGCGCCTCGTCGTCCATCCAGCCGACCATCAGCACCTCGCCGGTGTCGTGCTGCTGCACGACCGCGGCCACCAGACCGGCGGAGTCGCGCTTGAGGCGCGCGCCGACGGACGGGTCGAGATCGGACGGATCGTTCGGCGGCATGCCGTCGATTGTGCCGAACGGCGCCTAACCGGCCGCCGGAAGCCACACCGTGACGGTGCTGCCAGCTTCCACACTGCTGTCGAAGCGCACCGAGCCACCGTGCGCCTGGACGATCGCCGCGACGATCGACATCCCGAGCCCGGAACCACCGCGGGCCCGCGTACGCGCCTTGTCGGCCCGCCAGAAACGCTCGAAGACGCGGGCGGCCTGGTCGGGCGGCAGCCCGGGACCCCCGTCGGCCACGGTGATGACCACCCCGCCGGCGTCGGTCGACGCGGCGACCCGGATCGGGCGCCCCGGAGCCGTGTGCACGGCAGCGTTGGTCACCAGGTTGCGCACGACGCGGACCAGCTGGTCGCGGTCACCGACCACTGCCGGCACGGCGCCGATCGTCATGGAGATGTCCCGCTCGGGGAACGCGGCCCGCGAGCCCCCCACTGCGTCGTCGAGGACGTCGGGGATGTCGAGCAGCTCCTGAGGGATGGGGACGGCCTCGTCGGCATCTCCGCGCGCGAGAAGCAGGAGATCGTCGACCAGGCGGGACATCCGGGTGCCCTCGGACTCGATGCGGTCGAGGTTGTCGGCGTGGGAGTCCCCGGCCGCGCGCTGCATGCGCGACAGCTCGGCGTAACCGCGGATGGACGTCAGCGGCGTGCGCAGCTCGTGCGACGCGTCGGCGAGGAACTGCCGCATCCGCTGCTCGCTCTCCAGCCGCGCGCCGAACTGGGTCTCGACTGCGGCGAGCAGGGTGTTCATGGATTCGGCGAGCTGGCCGACCTCGGTGCCCTCCTCGACGACTGGGACGCGACGGTCGAGACCGGCGCCGGTCGGCGACAGCTCGGCGGCGACCTCCTGCGCCGTGCCGGTGACGCGGTACAGGTTGCGCAAACTCCGCCGCACACCCCAGGTGGTGGCTACGAAGGCGACCGCGATCGCCGCTACGCCGATCACCACCTCGAGGGTCACCAGGCGGCTCAATGTGCGCTGTTCCTCGTCCGTCGACAGCCCGATGACCGCGACCGCTTGCTCCTCCGAGCCGTCAGGATCGCTGGCCACTGCGCTGCGGGTGATGACGCGAAGGCTCTTGCCGTCGGCTGTGCGGATAGTGGTCGTCGCACCTTCGCTGAGGCCCACGAGCGCTTTGCTGTCGCCGGCGGACAGCCGGAGCGACTCGACCCCGGTGTCCATCGGATACGCGAGAAGGCTCCCTTTCGGCGACAAGGCCACAGCCCACACTTCCTGAGCACGAAGTGTGGCGCCGGCCTGAGGTCCGCCGCCGTTGAACAGCGTCCGCAATGACCCGCTCGCCGTGCTCTGCAGCTGCTGGTCGAGCCGCGAGGTGAGGAACGACTTGAGCGCGAAGTAAGTGCAGCCACCCACAGCCGCAACGAGGACGACAACCAACGCCACGACGCCGAGCACGAGCCGAGAGGTCAGCGACCGCAGCCAGAGCCGCGGTCGGCGCGGCACCGGCTCGAGAACCTCCTCGGAAGCCGACGTGGGCGGTGGCCCCGCAGGGTCGGCCTGCGGGGCCACCTGATGCGGCACGTACTCGAGGGGAGCGCTCATGGAACAGCGCTCACGTGCGCGGTGCCTTGATGACGTAGCCCGCGCCGCGGATCGTATGGATCAGCTTGGGCTCGACGTTGTCGACCTTCTTGCGCAGATAACCGATGTACAGCTCGACGATGTTCGACTGGCCCTGGAAGTCGTACTTCCAGACCCGGTCGAGGATCTGGGTCTTCGACAGCACGACCCGCTCGTTGCGCATGAGGTAGCGAAGCAGCTCGAACTCGGTGGCAGTTAGGTGCACCTCGACGCCGGCGCGAGTGACCTCGTGGCTGTTCTCGTCCAGCTCGAGATCGGCGACCTTCAGCACGCCGTCCCGACCACCGTCCGGCGCCGAACGCCGCAGGACCGCGTGCACCCGGGCGAGCAGCTCCTCGATGCTGAACGGCTTCACGACGTAGTCGTCGGCGCCGGCCCGCAGCCCCACGATCCGGTCACTGGCGGCGTCGCGCGCGGTCAGGAAGATGACCGGCACCTGCGATCCCGCGGCCCGTAGATTCTGCAACACGCCGAGGCCGTCCATGCCCGGCATCATCACGTCGAGCACGACTAGATCGGGATCGGTCTCGGCCACCTTCGCCAGCGCGGACGTGCCGCTGTCGGCGGTGACGGTCTCGAATCCGTCGAAGCGCAGCGCCGATGACACGAGGTGGGTGACGTTCTCTTCGTCGTCGACGACGAGGACCCGCCGCTTGGTCGTGCTGGAAGTTGTCACAGTTGCCGCACTCATTCCGCTGTCACCCCGAGGTGTCGTCCGTGATTTCGCTGTGCTGATTCTGAGCATCGCGGCTGGGTGAACATTGGGTGCCAGCTGTGAGCAGCGTAGGCGCGCCTGGGCCGGACAGCTAGACGGCGGACCTGTCCTTGGTGCCCGGTCGGCGTCGGCCGACTGAGCGCGCCGACGTGGGGGTGGCGTCGGGCCCGGGCGCCGAGCCCGCGGGCAGGGAGGCTTTGCGCCGGCTCGGGCGGGATCGACCGACGTGCGTCCACGAGTCCGGCGCGGCGGCGAAGCACAGAGCGATGAGAGCGGCCACGCCGACTATCACCGACACCGTCCGGCCGCCCTTCGTGTTGTCGAGGACGAACGCCACCGCGGTGACCAGCACGGCGAGCTGGACGAGGACGAACGGCCAGCGCCGCCGCCCGTTGAGCATCCACAGCAGCACGACGATCAAGACGATGAACAACGCGAGGGCGATGATGCCGGCGAAGAGCTCGCCGCGCGCGGAATTGGTGATGTCCGGCGGGACGACGCGATGGAAACCGCCGTGCACGATGAACATGACCGCATAGATCGCCAGGAACGGCAGCGGGGCGGTCCCGGCGGCCACGGCGCCGACCACGGACGGCGGCGTCTCGCGCACCTCGTCGTCGTCTCGCATGCGAAAACCTTACGCTTCAGCGCACCGGAAGCCCGTGGGCGCGCAAGTCGGCCTTGACGTCCCCGACGGTCAGGTCGCCGAAATGGAACACGCTCGCCGCGAGTACGGCGTCGGCGCCGGCCGCGATCGCCGGGGCGAAGTGGTCCAGTGCGCCGGCCCCGCCGCTGGCGATGACCGGCACGTCGACCGCCGCCCGGACGAGCCGGATCAGCTCGAGGTCGTACCCGTCCTTCGTGCCGTCGGCATCCATCGAGTTGAGCAGGATCTCGCCCGCACCGAGCTCAGCGGCCCGCCGGACCCAGTCCACGGCGTCGACACCGGTGCCGCGCCGGCCGCCGTGCGTGGTGACCTCGAAGCCGGTCGCGGTAGGCGCGCCGCCGTCGGGCACCCGCCGGGCGTCGGCGGACAGCACGAGCACCTGGTTGCCGAACCGGCGGGCGATCTCGGCGATCAGCTCGGGGCGGGCGATGGCTGCTGTGTTCACCCCGATCTTGTCGGCACCGGCGCGCAACAGCGCGTCGACGTCGTCCACGGTGCGGATGCCGCCACCGACCGTGAGCGGGATGAAGACCTGCTCGGCGGTGCGCCGCACGACGTCATAGGTGGTCTCCCGACCGGCCGACGACGCGGTGATGTCGAGGAACGTGAGCTCGTCGGCGCCCTGCGCGTCGTAGCGGCGGGCGAGCTCGACCGGGTCACCCGCGTCGCGCAGCCCCGCGAAGTTGACGCCCTTGACCACGCGGCCGGCGTCGACGTCGAGGCACGGGATGACGCGGACGGCGAGGGACACCGCGTCAGTCTGCCAAGCGGCCCTGAGGCGTACGGGGCCGGCTCACCTCACGGCGGCGAGCGCCTCGGGCAGCGTGAACTGGCCCGCGTACAGGGCCTTGCCGACGATGGCGCCTTCGACGCCGACCTCGGTGAGGTGGGCGATGGCCCGCAGGTCGTCCAGGGACGACACTCCCCCACTGGCGACGACCGGCGCATCGGTGCGGGCGCACACGTCCCGCAGCAGCTGCAGGTTCGGGCCGGTGAGCGTGCCGTCCTTGTGGACGTCGGTCACGACGTAGCGGGCGCACCCGTCGGCATCGAGGCGGGCCAGGGTCTGCCAGATGTCGCCGCCCTCCTGGGTCCAACCCCGGGCGGCGAGGGTCGTGCCACGCACGTCCAGCCCGACCGCGATCTTGTCCCCGTGCCGGGCGATCGCCGCGCGGACCCAATCGGGCGATTCCAGCGCCGCCGTGCCCAGGTTGACGCGGGCGGCCCCGGTGGCCAGCGCGGCCTCGAGGGACGCGTCGTCGCGAATGCCGCCGGACAGCTCGACCGCCACGTCCAGGCGTTTGACGACGGCCGCGAGCAGATCGCGGTTGTCGCCCCGCCCGAAGGCCGCGTCGAGGTCGACGAGATGCACCCATTCGGCGCCGTCGCGCTGCCAGGCGAGCGCCGCGTCGACCGGGTCGCCGTAGGACGTCTCGGTGCCGGCCGCGCCCTGCACCAGCCGCACCGCCGCCCCGTCGGCGACGTCAACAGCAGGGAGCAGCACCAAGCTCATTTATGACTCCGATCGAAGAACAACAGAACGAGCACCGGCGAGCCGACGACGAAGACCAGTCCGGTGCCGAGCACCGCGCCCCACGAGCGAGTGACCAGATAGGCGACCATCATCGACAGCAGGACGAGGGTGGCCAGCGCCCCCCACGTCTCGCGCCGGCGCCGGAATCCGGGACCGTGCTGCCACAGTCGCACGCGCCGCCAGGCGAGCGCGCGCCGCTCCCGCCGGGCCCGGGCCGCCGCCGCCTTCGCCTGGTCGGCCGAGCGGGCCGCCGCCCGCTCGGCGACCTCGCGCTGCCGCTCGGCCCGCGCGACCTGCCGCGCCTTGCTCATTTCCTCTGGCTCATACGGTCTGCAGCCAGTTCTCGAGCAGCGCGGCGCCGGCATCGCCCGACTTCTCCGGGTGGAACTGGGTCGCGCTGACCGGCCCGCGCTCGACGGCCGCGACGAACGGTTCGCCGTGCTCGGCCGACGTGACCAGCCCCTCGGTGTCGTGCACGGCGTACGAGTGGACGAAGTAGAACCGCGTGTCGGCGTCCAGGCCCGCGAACAAGCGCGAGCCCTCGGCCGCGGACACGGTGTTCCAGCCCATGTGCGGCAGGATCGGAGCGGCCAGCCGCTCGACCCGCCCGGGCAGCACGCCCAGCCCCTCGGATTCGACCCCGTGCTCGATCCCCCGGTCGAAGAGCACCTGCATCCCGACGCAGATGCCCAGCACCGGGCGGTCGGCCGCCACCCGCTCGTCGACGACCCGCTTCGCGTCCACCTCGGACAGGCCGGCCATGCAGGCCGCGAAGGCACCGACCCCGGGAACCACCAGGCCGTCGGCCCCAGCCGCCGCCGACGGATCGGCGGTCACCTTGACGTCGGCGCCCACTCGTTCGAGCGCGCGCTGGGCCGAGCGGAGGTTGCCCGAGCCGTAGTCGAGGACGACTACACGCTTCACCGGGCATGGCCCGACGTGTGGAAACCACGGACCGGCCTCGCCCGCGAAATCGCGAAGCGATTTAGTGGGGTGGTCATAGAACACCTTTGGTCGACGGCACACCCTTCACGCGCGGGTCGAGTTCGACGGCGACGCGCAGCGCGCGGGCCACTGCCTTGTACTGCGCCTCCGTCACGTGGTGCCAGTCGCGGCCGGCGTGCACGGTGACGTGCAGGGCGATCGCGGCGTGGTAGACGAATGACTCGAAGACGTGCCGGGTCAGTGTCGTGGCGTAGTCGGGGCCGATGGTGGGCGGAGCGCCGGCCGGCTCGTTGTGCACGAGGTAGGGGCGGCCGGACAGGTCGACGGCCGCCTGCACGAGGCATTCGTCCATCGGGATGACCGCGTCGCCGAAGCGCCGGGTGCCCGCCTTGTCGCCGGCGGCCTGCGCGAACGCCTGACCGAGGGCGATGGCGGTGTCCTCGACCGTGTGGTGCGCGTCGATGTGCACGTCACCCGCGACCTGGACCGTGAGATCGAACAGGCCGTGCTTGCCGAACGAGGTCAGCATGTGGTCGTAGAAGCCGACGCCGGTGGAGACGTCGGTGCGCCCGGTTCCGTCGAGGTCGATCTCGACGAGCACCTTCGTCTCGTTCGTCTGCCGCTCGACCCGTCCAGTTCTAGCCATTGCGAACCTCTTCCAGTGCACGGCGGAAGGCCGTCATCTCGTCCGGCGTGCCGATGGACACGCGCAGCCAGCCGTCCGGGCCAGTTTCCCGGATGAGGATCCCGCGGTCGAGCAACCCCTGCCACACGGCATGGCGGTCGGCAAACGTGCCGAACAGGACGAAGTTCGCATCGGAGTCGGCCGCCTGCAGCCCGATCCCCCGCAGCCAGGCGACTGTGCGGTCCCGCTCGGCCCGTAACTCGTCCACCGCGGCGAGCAGCTCGGCGGCGTTGGCCAGCGCGGCGCGGGCGGCGGCCTGGGTGATCGCGGACAGGTGGTACGGCAGGCGGACGATGCGCACCGCGTCCACCACCGCCGGCGATGCGGCCAGGTAGCCGAGCCGGCCGCCGGCCAGCGCGAAGGCCTTCGACATCGTCCGGATGACGACGAGGCGCGGGAAGGCGGGCAGCAGGCTCAGGGCGCTCGGGACGCCGGCGCGGCGGAACTCGCCGTACGCCTCGTCGATCACCACCATCCCGGGCGCGACGTCGGCGATCGTTTCGATGTCGGCCAGCGAGAGCGCGGTGCCGGTGGGGTTGTTCGGCGAGGCCAGCAGCACCACGGAAGGCTCGTGCTTTTCAAGCACCTCGAGCACCTGGGCCAGGTCCAGCCCGAAGTCCTCGGCCCGGCGGCCGGCGACCCAGTCGGTGTGGGTGTCGCGGGCGTACTCGGGATACATCGAATACGTCGGTGCGAAGGACACCGTTGTGCGGCCGGGACCGCCGAAGGCCTGCAGCAGCTGCAGCATGATCTCGTTCGAGCCGTTGGCCGCCCAGACCTGGTCGGCCCCGAGTTCGACGCCCCCGTCAGCGGTCAGGTAGGCGGCGAGGTCGGCCCGCAGGGCGAGCGCGTCGCGGTCGGGGTAGCGGTTCAGGGAGCGAGCGGCGTCGGCGACGGCCGCCGCTATCTGGGCGACGACGTGCTCGCTCGGCGGGTACGGGTTCTCGTTGACGTTCAGGGCGACCGGCACGTCCAATTGCGGCGCTCCGTAGGGCGACTCGCCGCGCAGTTCCTCACGCAGCGGCAGGCCGGCCAACGTCCAGTCGGTGCTCACCGGATCCGCGCGGCGACGGCCGCGCCATGGGCCGGCAGGTCCTCGGCCTCGGCGAGCGCGATGACGTGCGGGGCCACCTCGGCCAGCGCGCCGGCGTCGTACTCGACGAGGTGCACGCCCTTGAGGAACGACTGCACCGACAGGCCGGACGCGTGCCGCGCCGTGCACCCGGTGGGCAGGACGTGGTTCGAGCCAGCGCAGTAGTCGCCCAGCGAGACCGGCGCGTGCGGCCCGACGAAGATGCAGCCCGCGTTGCGCACCCGTTCGGCCCAGCGGCGCGCGTCGGCCGTGATGACCTCGAGGTGCTCGGCGGCGTAGGCGTCGACGACGGCGAGCCCCTGCTCCAGATCGCGCACCACCACGGTCGCCGACTGCTCACCGGACAGGGCGGTGCGCACGCGCTCGCTGTGCTTGGTCAGCGCGACCTGGCGCTCGACCTCGACATCGACCGCATCGGCCAGCGCGACGGAGTCGGTGACCAGGACGGAGGCGGCGAGGGTGTCATGCTCGGCCTGGCTGATGAGGTCGGCCGCCACGTGAACCGGATCGGCCGTCGCGTCAGCGAGGACGGCGATCTCGGTCGGGCCGGCCTCGGCGTCGATGCCGACGACGCCGCGCACGAGTCGCTTGGCCGCGGCGACGTAGACATTGCCGGGCCCGGTGATCACGTCGACCGGTTCGATGCCGGCCGCGGCGTCGCCGTAAGCGGCCAGCGCAATCGCTTGGGCACCGCCGACGGCATAGACCTCGTCGACCTCGAGCAGTGCACAGGCGGCCAGGATGGTCGGGTGCGGCAGGCCGCCGAACTCCTTCTGGGCCGGCGAGAAGACGGCGACGGATTCGACGCCGGCGACCTGGGCCGGCACCACGTTCATCACCACGCTCGACGGGTAGACGGCGAGGCCCCCGGGCACGTAGAGCCCGACTCGGTGCACGGCGATCCACCGCTCCGTGACGGTGCCGCCGGGCACGACCTGCACCTCGACGGTCTGCCGGCGCTGCTCTTCGTGCACGATGCGGGCCCGGCGGATGGACTCGGTGAGTGCCGCACGGACTGCGGGGTCGAGGCGGTCGAGCGCGTCGCGCAGCGCGGTGGCGGTTACCCGAGGCTCGGCGACGTCCACCCCGTCGAAGCGCAGCGTGGCCGCACGCACGGCCGGGTAGCCGCGGGCGGCGACGTCCTCGACCAAGGGAGTGACGACCTCGAGCGCGGAATGCACGTCGACCCGCGCGCGGGGCAGAGCCCGGCGCAGGTCGGCGGACCCGGCGGAAGTCAGATCGAGGCGGCGCAGCACATGGCCGAGTTTACGGGGATCCGGTCGAGCGGTTTGCCGTCGCGGCGTCGACGCGGGCGGGCCGCGGCTAACGTTGCGGCGTGGCCGAGCTGATCCCGCTGTTCCCGCTCAGCCACGTCCTGTTGCCCGGCATGCCGCTGCCGCTGCACATCTTCGAGCAGCGCTACCGGGATCTGCTGGTCGATCTCGACCAGGCCGGCGGCACCGCGTCCTTCGGGGTGGTGGCCCTCCGGTCCGGTACGGAGACACTCGCCGGCGCGGAGTCCGCGAGCGGCCCGGACGTGGAGGAGGTCGGGACGATCGCCGAGATCCTCGAGGTCGAGACGGCCGAGGACGGCACATCGGACCTGCTGTCAGTGGGCAGCCGGCGCTTCCGCATCGAGTCGTTGGTGCCGGACGGGAAGGCCTATCTGCGGGCCGAGATCAGCTATCTGGACGAGGACGACGGCGCCCTCACCGCCGAGCAGGCCATCCGGGCCCGCGAGCTGATCGAGGTGTACGACGCCATGCTCACCCGGCTGTCCGGCCGGGCCACCGGCGCCGAGCTACCGACCGATGCCAACCAGCTCTCCTACCAGATAGCGGCCCGCCTTCCGCTTCCGCCCGACGAGCGGCAGGCGCTGCTCACCGATGCAACCACGGCCGAGCGGTTGGTGCGCCTTCGCCGGCTACTGCGGCGGGAGATCGCTCTGCTGCAAGGCACCCGGAGCATCGCCGTATCCCCCGCCGTACTGCGCATCGTCACCGGCACGAACTGAGACCCGTTCGCGGACGGGGTCGTCGCGGCCGAGGTCGTCGCGGGCGGCGAACGCGACGAACAGTCCGTAGACGAGTGCGGCGACGGCCGGTTCGACCAAGGCGAGTCCGCGCATGTGCAGAGAGAGCGGGATGTGGGCGATGGTGGTGCCGGGCTTGCCGTGGACGGTGCCGTCGCTGACGAGATGCCCGATCCACGCGGTGAGCACCGCTCCGACGAAGCCGCCGACGCACAGCGCCAGCTGGATCAGCGGACCGCGGTTGCGAGGGCGGACGGCCCAGGCGAACAGCGCAGCCAGCAGTCCCGTCGACGCGACGATCACGAGATAGCGGCCGTCGGCACCGGCCATCGTCTCGACCTCGTCGAACGGGTAGAGCTTGCCCGGCGCGATGACGTACGCCCGCTGCTGAGGGCCGCTCCACGCCTTCCAGAGCAGGCCGAGAACCGCTCCGAGAACGGAGAGGGTGAGCAGGAGGATGCCGGCGACGCGCAGGTCCTCGACGACCTCCGGCTCGCCGGACTCAGACCGGGCCAAGGCCCCGGCCCAGCAGCATGTGCAGTTCGTCGAGTCGAGCCTTCGGCACCGCGCGGTCGATGTCGAAGTCGCGCAGCCGGGTCAAGGTCGCCTTGCGCCGCTTGCCGACCAGCCGGAAGGCGAGTAGTGGCAGCGTCCAGGTGTGTGACGGCAGCCCGACCCGGCGCAGTTCCATGAGCACGTCGCCCTTCGTATCGGACACGAGTGCCCGCAGCCGTTGCTCGATGGGCCCGTACCGGTCTGCGGCGGTCAACCGCCGCAGGATGGCGCGCAGGCCGGCCCGGACGACGAGCACCACGAGGGCCAAGATGACGAGGACGACGGCCAGGAAGGTCGAGCCGAGCACCCACTGGCCGACCGCCGCCAGGGCGAGGATGACGCCAGCGACGAACAGCAGGGTGTTGCCGACCGACTCACCGATCGAGCGGCCGACCAGGTAGCGAGCCAGGGCCCAGCGACTGACCGCGGAGCCCTGGGCGAACTCGCCGACGTCGTCGGCCGACATCCACACCTCGTCACCGGACGAGCGGCCGGGCGGCTCGTCGGGCAGGGCAGGCAGCATGCCGTCGAGATTACCGGCGCGCTTCGGCGCGCCATTTCCGGTTGACCATTGCATTCTGACCCGAATACTCTGATTGAAGTATTCGAGAAAGGGAAAAAATGGCCCGGAGGCGCGTCAGCAATCCCCTTGCGCTCGCCGTGCTGTCCTGCCTGGCCGAGCGGCCGATGCATCCCTACGAGATCTCGACGACGCTGCGCAGCCGCGGCAAGGAGGACAGCATCAAGCTCAACTACGGCTCGCTGTACGCCGTCGTCGAGTCCCTGCAGAAACACGCGCTGATCACCGCGCGAGAGACGACCCGGGAAGGCCGCCGACCCGAGCGGACCGTGTACGAGATCACCGAGGCCGGCCTGGCCGAGCTCGAGGACTGGCTGTCGGAGCTGTTGGCGACTCCGGTGCGTGAATTCACCTCCCTCGAAGCCGGCCTCTCGCTCATGCCCGGGCTGCCGCCGGACGACGTGGCGCTGCTGTTGGCCAAGCGGGCCGAACGGCTGCGGGTCGAGCTGCGGACGCTGGACGCCAGCCACGCCGAGGCCGAGCAGATGCAGCTTCCCGAACTGTTCCTGGTCGAGAGCCGGTTCCGGCACGCGATGCTGACCGCGGAGCTCGAATTCGTCACCCGCCTCGCCGAGGGCATCCAGGGCAGCTCGATGGCCGGTGTCAAGGCCTGGCGCAAAATGCACGAGCTGCGCGCCGGCGGGCTGACCGTCGAGGAGATCCTGGCTGACCCGGTTCGCCACCTGGGAGAGGAGGGCCCCGCCCTGCAGCCACCCAGCAGTTAGCGAAACCCGCTGGATCCTCCCGTCCGGTGCGTGAACACCAACGACAGGACCCAGCGGGCCATTACACCCGAGCCGGGAGGCGAGTCCCGCCCGAGGCGCACTCATACGATAAGCGCTCGCGACCCCGGCTCCTTCTCGAAGGAGACCCCTGTGTCTGCACCAACCCCTGAGATGGCCCTCCTGGCCGTCGATCTCGTCAAGACCTATCCCGGTGGGCGTGGCGCTGCGCCGGTGCGCGCGCTCGACGGCTTGAGCGTGGAAGTCGCCGCAGGCGCCGTCGTCGCCCTGCTCGGGCGCAACGGCGCCGGCAAGTCGACCGCGGTCAAGATCCTGACCACCCTCGCCCGGCCGGACTCCGGCCAGGCCTGGGTCGCCGGCATCGACGCCCTGCGTGACGCGGCGAGCGCGGATGCCGTCCGGCGATCGATCGGCCTCGTCTCGCAGAAGGCGTCGAGCGACCCGATGGCGACGGGACGGGAGAACCTCGTGCTGGCCGGCCGGATCCAAGGGTTGTCCCGCTCGGCCGCCGCGGCGCGGGCCGGTGAACTGCTGGCCCGCTTCGACCTCGACGGAGCCGGCGACCGATTGGCCGAGACGTACTCCGGCGGCATGGCCCGCAAGCTCGATGTCGCGATCGGCCTGGTGCACGGGCCGCGGGTGCTGTTCCTGGACGAACCGACCACCGGGCTCGACCCGGAGGCCCGCGGGCAGATGTGGGCCGAGATCGCGCGACTGTCCGCCGAGGAGCGGACGACCGTGCTGCTGACCACGCACTACCTCGAGGAGGCCGACCGGCTGGCCGACCGGGTGGTGATCGTGGACGCCGGCCGGGTCGTCGTCGAAGGCGCACCCGAGGAACTGAAGAGCGAGCTGCGCGGCGACACCGTGCAGGTCGAACTCACCACTGCGTCGGCCGCGGCCCTATTCGCCCTCGACCGGCTACCCGGCCTGCGCGAGGCCAGTGCCGACGGAACCCGCCTGCGCGCGCGGGCCGACAGCGGCGCCCGAGCAGTCCCCGCCGTTCTCGCCGCGCTCGACGAGGTCGGGGCCGAGGTCGCGTCCGTCACCGTCGCCCGACCGTCGCTGGACGACGTCTACCTGCGGCACGTCGGGCGCGCGTTCCAGGAGGTGGCGGCGTGACCAGATCCGCGTCGGTCCTTCCCGCCCCGTCGACGGTGACGTCGACGGGCTCGACGGCGCGACGCCGCCGGGCCGCGGCCCAGGCGTGGCGACACTCCGGCTTCCTGACGGCACGGGCGGTGCGGACCCTCCTGCGCCAGCCGGCCTTCGCCGCCATCACCCTCGTCCAGCCGGTGCTCTGGTTGCTGCTGTTCGGCCAGCTGTTCCGCAACGTCGTCCATATCCCGGGTTTCTCGTCGGCATCCGGTTCCTACCTGGAATTCATCACGCCCGGCGTCGTCGTCATGACCGCGCTGTTCTCCAGCGGCTGGGCCGGCACGGTGTTCATCGAGGACATGAACCGCGGCGTCATGGACCGGCTGCTCGCTTCCCCGGTCCGGCGCGGCGCGATGATCGTCGGCACGCTGGCCTACCAGTCGCTGACCACGGTGGTGCAGACGCTGATCGTCTTCGGCATCGCGTACCTGTCCGGAGCCCGCTTCGACGGCGGTGCCGTCGGGGTACTGGTGACGCTGCTCGCCGCCTGCCTGATCTCGGTGGTGATCGCCTCCTTCTCCAACGCGATCGCGCTGCTCGTCCGTCAGCAGGAGGCGCTCATCGGGATCAGCCAGTTCATCGTGCTGCCGCTGCAGTTCCTGTCCTCGGCGATCATGGACACCCGGGTGGCTCCGGCGTGGGTGCGCCACGTCGCGCGGTACAACCCGGTCGACTGGGCCTGCACCGCCGCCCGCTCGGCACTGTCGGCCGATCCCGACTGGGGAGCGATCCTGCCGCGGCTGGCCTTGCTGGCCGGCCTGGCGATCACCATGGCCGAGCTCGCCACCCGTGCGTTCCGCAGCTACCAGCGGTCGTTGTGAGCGCGTCGGGGCCGCCCGGCGAGCGCGGTCCGCAGGGCGGGTGACACGCGCCGGACCACCTCGTCGACGGGCATGGAGGCGAGGGGTTCGACGCCGATGATGTAACGGGCGATCACCAGGCCGGCGATCTGGCTCATCGCGAGCGAGGCCCGGTGCCGGGCGTCCGCCCCGCCGAGCCGGTCGGCGATGCGGGGGATCATCTCCCGCTCCATCATTTCGCGGAACGCGCGCGCGACCTCCGCTTCGCGCAACGCGGCCTCGAGGAACGTCCGTAGGGAGCCGGAGCTGTCCGGGCCGTCCCAGGCGGACAGGACAGCCCGCACGAGTCGATCGGGCAGCGACTCGAGCGGGCCGTCGAGTTCGCGCACGAGGATCTCGGCCGGGTTGGCCGCGAGAGCCATCGCAGCGCCGAACAGCCCGCGCTTCGACCCGAAGTGATAGCTGATCAGCGCCGAATCGACGCCGGCCTCCTCGGCCACCCCGCGCATCGTGACCCCGTCATACCCGACGGCCAGGAAGCGCCGCCGCGCGACGGCGAGGATGTCGCTGCGGGTCTCCGTCCGCCCGGCCGGTCGGCCCCGGCCGCGGGTTTTATTCATCATCGTTGAAATGTAGCGGGCAGCGCGGCAGCCTTCAATTCACCACCGATGAATTGAAGGAGTCCGAGTCCGATGAGTACGCACCTGAACACGCCGGCCGACGCGGTCGCCGGCGCCGGCGCCGCGACGGTCAACCACCGCGCGGTTCTCGCCGTGACCTGCGTGGCGTTGGCGACCGTCGTATCGGCCGTGGCGTCGCTGAATGTCGCGATCCCCTCGATCGCTCGCGACACCCACGCCAGCCAGACGCAGCTGTCCTGGATGGTCGACGCCTACGCCCTGGTGTTCGCCGCCCTGCTCCTGCCGGCCGGCGCGCTGGGTGACCGCTACGGCCGGCGCCGGGCGCTGCTGGCCGGCCTGTCCGTCTTCGGCGCCGGCTCGATCGCCGCCATGGCCTACTCCGACGCCCGCTGGCTGATCGGCATGCGGGCGGTGCTCGGCCTCGGCGCCGCGCTCGTGATGCCCGCGACGCTGTCGACGATCACCAGCACGTTCCCCGATGCTCAGCGCACCCGCGCGGTGGGCACCTGGGCCGGCGTCGCCGGCGGCTCGGCCGTCCTCGGCCTGCTGACCTCGGGGCTGGTCCTCGAACAGTGGTCCTGGCGCTCGGTGTTCGCCGTCAACGTCGTGCTCGCGGTCATCGCTGTCGTCGGAACCCTTCGGGTGATTCCGGAATCGGCCGACCCGGACGCTCCCGCCGTGGACTGGACGGGCGCTGCCCTGTCGGTGGTCGGTCTCGGGGCGCTCGTGTATTCGATCATCGAGGCGCCCACTGCGGGGTGGGCCAGCGCCCAGACACTCGTCGGTCTGGCCGCGAGCTTCGTCCTGCTGGCCGGCTTCATCGGCTGGGAACTGCAGGCCGATCAGCCGCTGCTCGACCCGCGGCTGTTCGTCCATCGCGCCTTCGCCGCCGGCACGCTGTCCATCACGCTGCAGTTCTTCGCCTTCTTCGGCTTCATCTTCCTGGTCCTGCAGTATCTGCAACTCGTCCTCGACGACCGCCCGCTCATCGCCGCCCTGAGCCTGATCCCGATGGCGCTGGGCATGATGCCGAGTGCTCGCCTGCTGGCGCCCAAGCTCGCTGCGCAGGTCGGCACGGCTCCCACGTGCGCGCTCGGACTTCTCGTCGCCGCCGCGGCGTTCGGTTGGCTCGCCACGCTGGACGCGTCGAGTTCCTACTGGGTGTTGCTGATCGGCATAGTGCCGCTCGGCGCCGGGATGGGCCTGGCGATGACTCCGGCCACGGCGGCGGTCACCGATGCGCTGCCCAAGGACAAGCAGGGCGTCGGTTCGGCGATGAACGACCTGGCCCGCGAACTCGGCGGCGCGCTCGGCATCGCCGTGCTGGGCAGCATCCTGCAGTCGGCCTACCGCGACCACCTGTCCGTGGCCGGCCTGCCGCCGGCCGCGGCCGGCAAGGCTCGCGAGTCGTTGGCGCTGGCCTCCCGGCTCGGCCCGCGCGTCGCGCACAACGCCGAGGCGGCGTTCGTCGACGGCATGCAATACGCGCTGCTCGGCGGCGCCGCGGCAGTGCTCGTGGCCGCGATCGGCGTGCTGGCCCTGTACCGCCGCGGCCGCTGAGCCGACCCGCCCAGCCGGGGCCGGCCGGTCGCGAGAGCTGGGTTCATGGTCTAGACTCAGAACTGTGGATGACGCACTGCGGGTGGTCAGCGAGCGGTGGGCCCTGCTCATCGTGCGCGAGGTCTCCCTCGGCCGGCGTCGCTTCGACGAACTGCAGGCCGCTACCGGAGCCCCGCGCGCGGTACTGGCCGACCGGCTGCGCCGCCTGGTCGAGACCGGAATTCTCGACACCCGCAACTATCGCGCGCCCGGCAGTCGCGGACGCTCGGAGTACGTCCTCACGCCGGCGGGGGTCGACCTGCTCCCCCTCCAGGCCGCGCTCGCGCAGTGGAGCGACCGCCACGCCGCGCGGGCCGATGTGCCGCGCCTGGACTACCGGCACGTGGCCTGCGGCGGCCGGGTGAGCGCAGTCCTGGTCTGCGAGTGCGGCCAGCACGTCAGCCCGCATGCCGAGCTCATCGCGCAGATCAACAACTGACCACCACCCAACCCTGAGGAGAATCCGATGTCCGTTCCGGAAACCACCGACGCCGCCTTCGCGACCGACGTGCTCGCAGCCACGCAGCCCGTCCTCATCGACTTCACCGCAGCCTGGTGCGGCCCGTGCCGGATGATCGCGCCCGTGCTCGCGCAGATCGCTGACGAGGAGCGCGACCGGCTCAAGGTCGTCTCGCTCGATGTCGACAGCAACCCCGAGACGACCCGTCGCTACGGGGTGATGAGCATGCCGACGCTGGCCCTGTTCGTCGACGGCCAGATCGTCAAGCAGATCGTCGGTGCCCGCCCGCGGGCCGCGATCCTGCGTGAGCTCGAGCCGTACCTGCCCGTCCGCGCGTAACGGTCCGCCGCCCACCTCGCGAGTTGTCCGTGCCTCGCCACGTCATGGCGTGGCGAAGCACGGACAACTTCGGAAAGCGCGACGACCGCGGTCAGGTCGAGACGGCGGCCGGCCCGAGCAGCGCCTTCAGGTCACCCATCAGCGCGGCCGACGGCGTGACCCGGTAGTCGATCACGACGTTGAGGTCGTTGCGACCCTGCAGGTGCAAGTGCACCTCGGTCGTCCCCGGGTGCGTGCTCAGCACGTCCTTGAGCCGGTCGACCAGCGGCGGCGTGCAGCGGGTCGCCTCGATCCGCACCCGGATCGGGCCGCGCGGCACCTCCGTCGTGTCGAGGACGGTGAGGTCGCTGGCGATCAGCTTGACCGTGTCCTCGCGCGCGTCGGTGCGTCCCTTCACCGCGACGACCGCGTCCTCGGCGATGTTCAGCGCGACCTGCGCGTAGGTGGCCGGGAAGAACATCACCTCGATGGACCCTTCGAGGTCCTCCAGCACAGCCTGGGCCCACGGCGCGCCGGCCTTGGTCACCCGCCGGTTCACCGAGGACAGGATGCCGGCCAGGGTCAGCGTCTGCGGCTCCCCCGCGCCTTCGGCCTGCGCCGACGCGACGGTGACGTCCGCCGCGCCGCTCAGGATGTGCTCGAGCCCGAACAACGGGTGGTCGGACACGTACAGCCCGAGCATCTCGCGCTCGAACTGGAGCAGTACCTTCTTGTCCCACTCGCCGTCGGGGACGCGGACCGCGAACACGTCGTCGTCGGGCGCGGCCTCGCCCATCGAGCCGAAAAGGTCGAACTGGCCGATGGCCTCGGCCCGCTTGGTGTCGAGCACGGCGTCGACCGCGGCTTCGTACACGTTGATCAGTCCGCGCCGGCTGTGCCCGAGCGAGTCGAACGCGCCACCCTTGATCAGGCCCTCGATGGTCCGCTTGTTGCAGACGACGGCGTCGACCTTCTTCAGGAAGTCCCCGACGTCGGCGAACGCGCCCTTCGCCTTGCGGGTCGCCACGATCGAGGCGACGACGTTGGCCCCGACGTTGCGGATCGCGGTCAACCCGAAGCGGATGTCGGTGCCGGTGGGCGTGAAGTCGGCATCGGACTCGTTGACGCAGGGCGGCAGGACCTTGATGCCCATCCGGCGGCACTCGGCCAGGTAGATCGCCGACTTGTCCTTGTCGTCGCGCACGCTGGTCAGCAGCGCGGCCATGTACTCGGCCGGGTAGTTGGCCTTGAGATAGCCCGTCCAGTAGGCGATCATGCCGTATGCCGCCGAGTGCGCCTTGTTGAACGCGTAGTCGGAGAACGGCAGCAGGATGTCCCACAGCGTCTCGATCGCACCGGCCGAGTAGCCCTTGTCGGCCATGCCGCCGGAGAACTTCTCGTACTGCGCGTCGAGTTCGGCCTTCTTCTTCTTGCCCATCGCGCGGCGCAACAGGTCGGCCGCGCCGAGGGAATAGCCGGCGACGTGCTGCGCGATCGCCATGACCTGTTCTTGATAGATGATCAACCCGTAGGTGTCGCCCAGGAGGTCCTGCAAGGCCTCGGCGAGTTCCGGGTGTATCGGCGTGACCTCTTTGCGGCCCGTCTTGCGGTCGGCGTACTCGTTGTGCGAGTTGGCGCCCATCGGCCCGGGGCGGTACAGCGCGATGACCGCGGAGATGTCCTCGAAGTTGTCCGGGCGCATCGACCGGAGCAGCGCCCGCAGGGGGCCGCCGTCCAGCTGGAAGACCCCGAGCGTGTCGCCACGGGCAAGCAGGTCGTAGGTCGGCTGGTCGTCGAGCGGGAGTTCCTCGAGGACGATGTCCTCGCCGCGGTTGGCCTTGATGTTGCGGACGGCGTCGTCGAGCACGGTGAGGTTGCGCAGCCCGAGGAAGTCCATCTTCATCAGGCCGAGCTTCTCGCAGGTCGGGTAGTCGAACTGCGTGATCATGGCGCCGTCCTGCTCGCGCTTCATGATCGGGATCAGGTCGAGCAGCGGGTCCGACGACATGATCACGCCGGCGGCGTGCACGCCCCACTGCCGCTTCAGCCCTTCGAGCCCTTTCGCCTGGTCGACGACCTTCTTGACCTCGGGGTCGGCCTCGTAGAGGGCGCGGAACTCGCCGCCTTCCTTGTACCGCTCGTGGGTCGGATCGAAGATCTTGTTGAGCGGGACGTCCTTGCCCATGACGGGCGGCGGCATGACCTTGGTGACGCGCTCACCCATCGCGAACGGGTAGCCGAGGACCCGGGCGGCGTCCTTGACCGCCTGCTTGGCCTTGATCGTGCCGTAGGTGACGATCTGGGCCACCCGGTCGTCGCCGTACTTGTCGCTGACGTAGCGGATGACCTCACCGCGCCGGCGCTCGTCGAAGTCGACGTCGAAGTCGGGCATCGAGACGCGGTCGGGATTGAGGAACCGTTCGAAGATCAGGCCGTGCTCGAGCGGGTTGAGGTCGGTGATCCGCATCGCGTAGGCGACGACCGAGCCGGCGCCGGAGCCGCGGCCCGGCCCGACCCGGATCCCGTTGTCCTTGGCCCAGTTGATGAAGTCGGCGACCACGAGGAAGTAGCCGGGGAAGTTCATCTGGTTGATGACGTCGACCTCGTACGCCGCCTGGGTACGGATGTCGTCCGGGACGCCGTTCGGGAAGCGGCGGGCCAGGCCGGCCTCGACCTCTTTGGCGAACCACGAGCGTTCCGTCTCGCCCTCGGGGACCGGGAAGCGCGGCATGTAGGTGCCGTTGCCCTCAGTGAAGGAGACCTCGCACCGCTCGGCGATCAACAGCGTGTTGTCGCACGCCTCGCGCAGGTCGTACTTGTCGGCCCACAGCGAGCGCATCTCGGCCGGGCTCTTGACGTAGTAGCCGCCGCCTTCGAGCTTGAACCGCTTGGGGTCGGCCATCGTCTTGCCCGACTGGACGCAGAGCAGGATCTCGTGGGTGTCGGCGTCCTCGGCGTGGGTGTAGTGCAGGTCGTTCGTGGCGATCATCGGCATCTTCAGGTCGCGCGCCAGCTGCAGCAGGCCGTCGCGCACCCGGGCCTCGATGTCGAGACCATGGTCCATGAGCTCGATGAAGTAGTTGTCGCGCCCGAAGATGTCCTGGAACTCCGCCGCGCTCGCCCGGGCCTTGTCGTAGTCGCCGATGCGCAGCCAGGTCTGCACCTCACCGGACGGGCAGCCGGTGGTGGCGATGAGCCCGGCAGCGTACTGCGAGAGCAGTTCGCGGTCGGCGCGCGGCTTGTAGAAGAAGCCTTCGAGCGACGAGCGCGACGACAGCCGGAACAGATTGTGCATGCCCGCGGTGGACTCGGCGAGCAAGGTCATGTGGGTGAACGCCCCGCCGCCGGACACGTCGTCGCCACCACCGCCGGCCCAGCGCACCCGGGTCCGGTCGGACCGGTGCGTGCCGGGAGTGACGTAGGCCTCCATGCCGATGATCGGCTTGACCCCCGCCGCCGTGGCCTTGCTGTAGAAGTCGTAGGCACCGAAGACGTTGCCGTGGTCGGTCATGGCCAGCGCGGGCATCCCCATGCGCGCGGTCTCGGCGAACAGCTCGGGAAGTCGGGCGGCGCCGTCGAGCATCGAGTACTCGGTGTGGACGTGCAGATGCACGAACTGGTCGGCGTCGCCTGATCCCACGGTGAACTGTGCTCCTCTGTGCTCCTCTGCAGCGTGACCGATCGATTCTCACACTGCCCTACGACGACCCTCGGCGTGTCGGGCGGGCGTGTCTCTCGACTCCCCGTCGAGGGTTGTCTACCGGGGTCGGCAGGATGGGGGCATGCAGCTCGACGAGATCGTGGCGTCCGTCCGTCCGCGTCTCGACGGAGCCCTGATCGCCACCGACTTCGACGGGACGCTGTCGCACCTGGTGCCCGATCCGGAAAGCTCCCGGCCGGTCGGCGGCGCCATCGACGCATTCGGTGCGCTCGGCCGCCGCGGGGCCCACCTGGCCGTGATCACCGGACGGGACGCGGCCACCGTAGTGCGGCTCGCCGGCCTGGACGCCGTGCCCGCCTTGGTCGTCGCCGGGCTGTACGGGCTGGAGACCTGGACCGCCGGCCGGCTCACCACCCAGGACACCCCCGAGTCGGTCGAGCGGCTGCGCGAACGGCTACCGCTGATCCTGGCCGGCGCCGACCCCGCTGTCTGGGTGGAGGACAAGCGGCTGTCCCTCGTCGTCCACGCCCGCAAGGCGCAGGATCCGGCGGCCGCGCTGGCCGGGCTCGCTCCCGCCGTCTCGGCGCTCGCCGACGAGCTGGGGCTCAAGGTGCATCCGGGCAGCGACGTCCTCGAGCTACGGCTGCCCGGCTTCGACAAGGCCGGTGCGCTGGGCCGACTGGCCGACGGCCGCTCGACCGTCCTCTACGTCGGGGACGACCTGGGCGACATCCCCGCCTTCGCGGAGATTCGGCGGTTGCGCGACGCCGGGGTGACCGCCTACGGCGTTGCCGTGCGGTCGTCTGGTGTTCCCGAGGCCGTCGAGGCGGCTGATGCGGCGGTGGAAACGCCTGAGGACGTGGCCGCGCTGTTCCGGACACTCGCGACCGGCTAGCGCTCCGCGCATGATCGGGTCCCACCCCTGCGTGCTCTGGGCCGCCGGGATGGGAACTGATCAACGCGATTTCGGGCCGAGGGCCTCGAGCTGCGCCTCGAACCACGGGATCGGAGGCAGCCGCACCGCCGCGGTGCGCATCCGGTCGGCCCGTTCGGCCCGCTCGTCCGGCGGAAGCAGAAGCGCCTCGTGCAGAGCGGCCGCAGTCGCGCCGACGTCGAACGGGTTGACCGTGAAAGCGTCGTCGCCGAGGACCTCGGCCGCCCCGGTCTCGCGCGACAGCACGACGGCCGGGTTGCGCTCGGACAGCACGAGGCCCTCCAACACGACGAGGTTCATCCCGTCGCGCACCGAGTTGACGAAGACCACGTCACTGCGCCGCAGAATCGCCAGCGCGGCCGGATAGTCGTCGCCGATGTCGAACAGCAGCGGCGTCCAGTCCTCGGTGCCGAACTCGTCGTCGATCTCCTGGGCCAACCGCTCGATGCGCGCGGTGTACTCGCGGTAGGCCGGCAGGTCCTCTCGCGACGGGTTGTTGTAGACGGCGTGGACGACGCGGCCGTGCCATTCCGGCCGGGTACGAAGGAGCTCGCGGTAGGCCAGCAGGCCGCGCCAGACATTCTTCGACAGCTCCGTCCGGTCGACCCGCCCGATCACGGAACGATCGCCGACCACGTCGTGCAGGACGCGAAGCTCGCTGTCCACGCTGCGGCGCCCGGCGAGCTTGTGCATCTCGTCGGCGTCGGTGCCGAGCGGGAAGACCCGCACCCCGCTGGCCGTGGCTCCGGTGACGGCTTGGGCGGTGTCCCGGAACAGGCTGGCCCAGCGCTCGGTGTGGAAGCCGATGACGTCGGCGCCCAGCATCCCGTCAACGACCGCCGCCGCGATGTCGTCCGGCAGCGTCGTGAAGTACTCCGGGGTCACCCATGGGGTGTGGGTGAAGTGGCCGATCCGCACATCAGCTCGCAGCTCGCGCAGCATCCGCGGAACGAGGAACAGGTGATAGTCCTGCACCATCACGGCCGCGTCGGGCGCCGCCTCAGCGGCCAGCGCCTCGGCGAACGCGCGGTTGTACCGGACGTAGCTCGCCCACTGGCGGCGCCAGGCCGCGTCGAACGAGGGTGAGGTGGGCAGGTCGTACAGCTGGTGCAGGACGAACCACAGCGTCGAGTTGGCGACCCCGTTGTACGCGTTGCGGAAGGTCTGCGCGTCGATGGGCAGCATCCGCACGTCGAAATCGCCGTGCAGCGCGTCCGCGACCAGCGGCAGCTCCGAGACCCGGCCGTTGGGTGCCTGGCGGGCAAGGGCGCGCTCGCGCTCGTTGAGCGCGGCGCAGACCCAGACCGCCTCCGGGGTCGCCGACAGTGCCGCCTGCATGCCGCTGACCAGTCCGCCGCCGCCGCGACGTACCTCGTCGTCGCCGTCCTCGACGGCCACCACGGTGAGCGGTCCACGGTTGGAGGCGACGAGAAGTGGGGCACGGCCGGGCGCAGTCACGGGCAGTCACCTACCCACCAGCGTGGGGCCGCTCTCACGACTCGGCCCGTAGAGCGTCCAGAGCATGCCGCAGGTCGGCCGGGAAGGGTGAGCTGACCCGAACCGGCTCGCCCGTGCGGGGATGCGCGAACGCCAGCTCGCGCGCGTGGAGCCATTGGCGGGTGAGGCCGAGCCTTTTGGCGAACACCGGGTCCGCGCCGTAGGTGAGGTCCCCGACGCAGGGATGCCGGATCGCGGCCATGTGGACGCGGATCTGATGCGTGCGGCCGGTCTCGAGGTGGACGTCGAGCAACGTGGCCGAGCGGAACGCCTCGTCGGTCTCGTAGTGCGTGACGCTGGGCCGGCCGCCCGCGACGACGGCGTACTTGTAGTCGGCCGTGGGATGCCGGTCGATAGGCGCGTCGATGGTGCCCCTGGTCGGATCCGGATGGCCCTGGACGAGGGCGCTGTACCGCTTGTCGACCGTGCGTTCCTTGAACGCGCGCTTGAGCTGCGTGTAGGCGTGCTCGCTCTTGGCCACCGCCATGACCCCGGTGGTGCCCACGTCCAACCGGTGCACGATGCCCTGGCGCTCGGCCGCGCCGGACGTCGAGATCCGGTAACCCATCGCCGCCAGGCCCTGGATGACCGTCGGGCCGGTCCAGCCGGGGCTGGGATGCGCCGCGACGCCGAGGGGTTTGTCGACGACCACGACGTCGTCGTCGTCGTAGAGGACCATGAGCCCGTCGACCGGCGTGGGGTCGGGCGCCGGCCCGGTGTCGACCGCCGGCATGGTGACCTCCAGCCAGGACCCGCCGCGCACCTTCGCGCTGCGCGCCTGGGCGGCGCCGTCGACGCTGACGTTGCCGGCGTCGATCAGATCGGCGGCCGCGGTCCGCGAGAAGCCGAACAGGCGCGAGATCGCGACGTCCAACCGCAAGCCGTCGAGGCCGTCGGGGACCGGCAGGAGCCGCGGCTCGGTCATGTCCGGGCCGAGCGGCCGTCGAGGTCGATCCCGCGCAGCGCGAGAAGGGCGGCGAGGACAGCGCCGCAGACGATTGCGGAGTCGGCGATGTTGAAGATCGGCCAATGGGCGTCGAGGGGGCCGAACACGCTGATCCAGTCGACGACGTGCCCCCGCCCGAAGCCGGGCTCGCGGAAGATCCGGTCGCTGAGGTTGCCGAGCGCGCCGCCGAGCACCAGGCCGAGAGCGAGAGCCCAGCCGGTCGACCGCATCCGGCTCGCTGTCCGGACGATGACGACGACCACGGCGACCGCGACCGCGGTCAGGATCACCGTGAACCCGGTGCCCAGCGAGAAGGCGGCGCCGGAGTTGCGAGTTTGGTTCAGGTAGATCGCCCCGCCGAGGATCCGGACCGGCCGATGGCTCTGCGGCAGCTTCGCCACGACGAGCGCCTTCGACACGACGTCGAGGACCAACACGAGCACTGCCGTCAGCACGAACAGCACTACGCGCTTGGCGCGGGTCGGGAGTTCGGTCTGCGCAGGGGTGTCGGTGTCGTCCGGACTCACGAGGCGATCACCGAGCCATTGTCCCGTACACGGACCCGGCTCCGAGCAGCACTCCTAGCGACGCTCCTCGCGCTGCTTGCAGGCGACGTCGAGGGTGGCCGCGGGGAATGCCTTCAAGCGGGCCTTCGGGATCGGCTTGCCGCAGCTTTCGCAGAAGCCGTAGGTGCCCGAGTCGATCCGCTCGACGGCGTGCTGGATCTGCGTGATCAGATCGCGCCGGTTGGCCGCGATCGACTGCTCCTGCTCACGCTCGAAGGTCTTGCTGCCCGCGTCGGCCTGGTCGTCGCCGGCACCGTCGGTGCTCGAGCGCTGGAGGTTGTCGAGGTCGCGCATCGAGTCGTCGTACGCGCTGCGCATCTCGGTGAGCTCGTCGATGAGTTGCGTGCGGACGGCGGCCAGTTCCGCCTTGGTCCATTCCGAGCCGGTCGGGACGGCGACGTCCTGCGGCGAGGGAGCCGGCCGCGACGGCGTGGCCGCCGGTGCGGCCGTCTTCGTGGGCGACGGTCGTGGAGCCGGTGGCGGGGCCGGGACCTGTTTGACCGGGGCCGGCCGGGGCGCGGGCGCGGCCGTCTTGGCCGGAGCGGCCGTCTTGGCCGGAGCGGCCTTCTTGGCCGGAGCGGCCTTCTTGGCCGGAGCGGCCTTCTTGGCCGGAGCGGCCTTCTTGGCCGGAGCGGCCTTCTTGGCCGGAGCGGCCTTCTTG
>NZ_JBHEMO010000025.1:0-17010 GCF_046262535.1 Jatrophihabitans sp.
GGTCGGCCTGGCCCTGGAACCGCCGCTCGGCGTTCCACGCCGTGCGACCGTGCCGCAGCAGGACCAACCGGCGCGCGTTCACCCGTCGACGCCGGCTGCGCGTTCTGCGGCGTGGGCCTCGGCCGCCGCATCGGTGAACGGGATGAACGGGCAGTCCTTCCACAGCCGCTCGAGCGCGTAGAACACGCGCTCCTCGGAGTGCTGCACGTGGACGACGACATCGCCGTAGTCGAGCAGCACCCAGCGCCCGTCGCGCTGCCCCTCGCGGCGGATCGGTTTGTGGCCGGCCAGCCGGGCCTGCTCCTCGACGGCGTCGACGATTGCCTCGACCTGTCGCTCGGTGTTGCCGGTGGCGACGACGAAGACATCGGTGATGGCCAGCCGGTCGCTGACGTCGATGAGGACGATGTCGCTCGCGAGCTTGTCGGCGGCGGCCTGGGCGGCGATCTGCGCGAGGGCGGCGGCTTCTCTTGTGGCAGTCATTTGCTGTGAAGTCTACGGACGATAGAGGTGGTGCTTGTTGATGTACTGCACTACGCCGTCCGGGACGAGGTACCAGACCGGCCGGCCCTCGGCGACCCGCTCGCGGCAGCCACTGGAGGATATGGCCATCGCCGGGACGTCGAGCAGCGTCACCGAGTCGATCGGCAGGTGCTCGGCCGAGAGGTGGTACCCCGGCCGGGTGACGCCGACGAAGTGCGCCAGCTTCAGCGCGCCCTCGGCGTTGCGCCAGGACAGGATCTGCGCGAGCGCGTCGGCGCCGGTGATGAAGTACAGCTCGGAGTCCGGACGCTGCTCGGCGATGTCGGTGATCGTGTCCACCGTGTAGGTCGGGCCGGGACGGTCGATGTCGACCCGGCTCACCCAGAAGTGCGGGTTCGACGCAGTGGCGATGACCGTCATCAGGTAACGGTGCTCGGCCGGACTCACCCGGCGCGTCAACTTCTGATACGGCTCACCGGTCGGGACGAACACCACCTCGTCCAACGAGAACAGCGACGCGACCTCGCTGGCGGCGACGAGGTGGCCGTGGTGGATCGGGTCGAACGTGCCGCCCATGATCCCCACGCGATGCGTCATGGCGGCGATCCTACGAGGACGGCGGCGCGATCCCGACTGCGAGCACGCGCCGGGTGCGGTCGAGCGAGGGCAGGACACGCGTCGCCTCGTCGTGCAGCGATTCGAGAGCCGGGTCGCCCGCCGGCTCCACCTCGGCGGCGAGTTCCCAGTGGCGACGCTCGGCCGCGCGCCATCCGGGCATGTGCCGCACATCGACGTCGGCGAAAGCCGGCCGCCCGCAGCGCCGCTGCGATGTCGTGCCGCATCCGGGCCGGCAGCCCCTCATCCCCCGGCTCGAGCGCCTCCCAGCCGGTGAGGGCCAGCCGTCCACCCGGCGCGAGGATCCGGAGGCACTCGGCGATGCCGCCGGCATAGGGATCGGCGAATTGCATCGCGTCGATGCAGACCACTGCGGTGGCGCTGGCGTCGGACAGCCGCGTGTCCGTCAGCTCGCCCACCCGGAAGTCGGCGAAACCGTCGGCCTTCTGGCGCGCGCGCTGGATCGCGACCGCGGCGAAGTCGATGCCGATCAACGCCGCTCCGGTGCGGTGCGCGATCTCGAGGCCGTACCCGCCGCGTCCGCAGGCGAGATCGACCAGGGTGTCGCCCGGATCGACGCCGAGCACCTCGACGAGGTCGGCGATGCCGTCCCATGACAGCAGGCTCGTCGACTCCATCGCGGTGCCAGTGGGAGGGCGCGGATGGCGATCTCCTCATGCGCGGGCTAGCGGCCCAGGTCGGAGCACCACTTGTCGAAGTTCTGCGCGTCGGGAAGGGGTCATGTCATAGAGGATGCCGCAAGGTCGAGTTCGTAGGTCTGCCCGACCAGGTCGACGCCGTAACTGTGGTGCGGTTCCTCGCCGACGAGGGTGAAGCCGGCGGCGAGATAGATGGATCGGGCGGCGACCAGCGGATGGTTCGTCCAGAGGACCATCCGCCGGTAGTCGGCCTGCCGCGCGAAGTCGAGGCAGGCGTCGACGAGGCGGGTACCGAGCCGATGCCCCCTGGCTCGGGGATCGACGAGCAGGATCCGCAGGCGGGCCGTCTCGCGGTCCTCGGCGACGCAGAACACGCAACCGACCCGTTCGCCGTCGAGCTCGGCGATCCAGGCGGCCTCTCGCACAGCGTCGTGCTCGTTCGCCCAATCGGCCACGATGCGGGCAACCAGCGCCTCGAAAGTGACGTCCCAGCCGAACTCGCGGGCGTAGAGCTCGCCGTGCGCCTGGATCACCCAGCCCAGGTCGCCCGGCTGGCCGGTGGGGCGAATCGTCGCCTCGGTCATGTCGACCTCCCAACTACTGACACGAATGTATCAGTAGGTCATACTCGGGCTGTGACGTCAGCCGAGTCCCCGCGCCGGATCGAGATCGTCGAAGCGGCCTACCGATACGTGCTGGCCAACGGCCTGGCGGGGGCGTCGCTGCGGCCGGTGGCCGAGGCGACCGGTTCCAGTACCGGCGTCCTGCGCTTCCTCTTCGGCTCCAAAGACGGCTTGGTCGTCGCACTGCTCGAGCGGGCGCGCTCCGACGAGCTCGAGCTCCTGGCGACGGTGCCCCCCGACGCCGACCTCCCAACGGTCGCGCGCGCGGTGTGGGCGTGGCTGGCTGACCCGGCGCACCGTCCGCTGCTGCGCCTCTGGGTCGAGAGCTACGCCGCGTCGCTGCAGGACGAATCGGGACCGTGGTCCGGCTTCGCCCGCGCGACGGTCGACGACTGGCTGCGTGTCCTGGCCCAGGCGCAACCGCCGCAGGTGCGCCGGACCGCAGCGGGCAGGGCCGAGCGCACGGCCGTTCTGGCGGTACTGCGCGGCGCCATGCTCGACCTCCTGGCCACCGGTGACCGAACGCGGACCCGGGCCGCCGTCGAAGTCGGTCTGGCCCGCCTCAGCGCAGGGTGATGCCGGGCATCCGGAGCGGTCCGGCGCCGGGCAGCCCGAGCGCGGCGGCCAGGCCGCTGAGATCGCCCCATGCCGACACCGATGCCGCGGCGCGTGGGTCGTCGCTGGACGTCGGCCGACGCAGCCGGGCCAGAGGCGGCACGTGGATCGCCGGCCGGACCGGGGCGTCCGGGCGCAGTCCGGCCCGCTTGCGCGCGATCGCCGCCGCGTCGCGCAGGCCGCCGAGGCTGTCGACGAGACCGTTGCCCGTCGCGTCCGCGCCGGACCAGATGCGTCCCTTCGCGACCCGGTGCACGTCGTCGAACGACATGTGCCGCCCGTCGGCGACTTTCTGCACGAAGTCGGCGTAGATACGGTCGAGCATCCCGGCCAGCTTTGCCCGTTCGTCGTCACTGAACCCGCGGCGCAGCGAGAACATCCGCGCCGTGCCGCCGTGCTCGACCGCACCGGTGGACAGCCCCACCCGCTCGAGCAGGTCGGCGATGACGATCTTGCCGCCCAGCACGCCGATCGATCCGGTGATGGTGGCCGGCTGGGCGACGATGACGTCGGCCGGGCAGGCGATGTAATAGCCGCCGGAACCGGCCAGCGAGCCCATCGACACGACGACCGGCTTGCCGCTGCGCCGGGTCAGCTCCACCTCGCGCCAGATCGTGTCCGAGGCGACCGCGGAGCCGCCCGGCGAGTCGATGCGGAAGACCACCGCCTTGACGTGCTCGTTCTCCCGCGAGGCACGCAACGCCGCGCTGACCGTGTTGCTCCCGACAATCGGACCGCGCGGGGTCGATCGGCTGCGGCCGATGGCGATCTCGCCGTGCGCCTCGACCAGCGCGACCGAACCCTGGGACCGGCGAACAAGAGTGGCGGCCCTCCGGCGCGGCTTCCAGCGGTCGGCGAAGAGCAGTTCGACGTCGGTGCCGAGCCGGGCGCGCAGATCGGCGTACACCTCGTCGCGATAGCCACTGCGGTCGATCAACCGGGCGCCCTGGGCGTCGACCGCGGAGAGCGGCGCCCGTTCGGACAGCGCGCGGACCTCGGCCGCGGGCAGACCTCGGCCCTCGGCGATCGCCTCGACGGCGACATCCCACGTCGACTCGACGATGCGGTCGACGGCCTCGCGGTGCGCGGGGGTGAACCCGGTGCGCATGATGCGGTCCGCCGCGCTCTTGTACTCATGGCGCTTGTCGAGTTGCGGCTCGATGCCGATCTTGTCGAGCGCGCCGCGAAGGAAGGTCGTCTCGGCGGCCACCCCCATCAGCGCGAGCTCCCCGGACGGCTGCAGCCAGATCTCCGAGCACCCCGTCGCCAGGACGTAGTCAGCCGTGCCGTTGCCGCCTTCGCCGAAGCTCTCGGCCCACCCGACCGTCGGCTTGCCACTGGCGGCGAAGGCCCGCAGGCCGGCCCGCAGCTCCTGCACCATCGCCCAGGGCAGGGCTGCGCCACCCAGCTTCACGATGATGCCGCGGACGTGCCGATCGTCGCCCGACTCGTGCAGCGTGCGCAGGACGGCCCCCAGCCGTGGGCGGTGCCGGCTACGCAGCTTTCCGAGGAGGTCCTCGGGCTCCACTTCGATGGGTACCGCGGTCAGGTCGAGTTCGAGCAACAGGGCCGGACGGTGCAGCGAGACCATCAGTTCACGGTAGTGCGCCCCGCGGTCCGCCGCCGTTCACGGTATTTGCCGCGCCTACCAGTGCACGCCGCGCAGGATGTGCGCGAAGGCTACGCTCTCGGTCGACGGCTCGTCCTTCTTCTGGCCCTTCGTCTCACCACGGGCGGCGTGCGAGTCGGGGAACAGCTTGTAACCGGCGTTGAGGATGACGTCCACCCCGCGCGGCGCCACCTGGTAGGCGAGCGCGCCGGCGTTGCCCATCGCCGTGCCGGAGTGCTTCGGCTTGCGGACCATCGCCTTGCAGATCATGTCGGCCGCCTCGGCCGGGCTCATCGTCGGGAACCGGTCGTACATCTTCGTCGGCGCGATCATCGGTGTGCGGACGAGCGGCATGTGGATCGTCGTGAGGTGCACGCCGTCGTCGATGACCTCGGACGCGATGCAGCGGGAGAACGCGTCCAGCGCTGCCTTGGACGCCACGTAGGCGGAGAAGCGCGGGATGTTGGTCTGCACGCCGATCGAGCTGACGTTGATGATGTGCCCGCCCTTCCGGCCGTCCGGGCTCACCTGCCGCATGATCGGCAGGAGCGAGAGGATCAGCCGCACCGGGCCGAAGTAGTTGAGCTGCATGGTGCGCTCGAAGTCGTGGAACCGGTCGTAGGACAGCGCGATCGACCGGCGAATCGACCGGCCGGCATTGTTGACCAGCACGTCCACCCGTCCGTGCTCCTGCAGGACTTCCTTGGCCATCCGCTCGATGTCGCTCATGTCGGCGAGATCGCAGCGGTGGACGAAGGCCATGCCACCGAGGTCCTCGATCTCGAGCTTGGTCTGCTCGAGCTGTTCGACGCCACGCGCCACGAGCAGCACGCGTCCGCCCGCGGCACCGACCCGCAGCGCGGTGGCCCGACCGATGCCCGACGACGCTCCGGTGATCATCACTGTCTTGCCCTTGATCGCCCGGGCGAGCTGCTTGTCCTTCCTGCGGTCGGGGCTGTAGGCGCGCTCCCAGTAGTCCCAGAGCGTCTGGGCGTAGGTGTTGAACGGCGGCACCTCGATGCCGGTGCCGGCCAGGATCGCCTGCGTCTTGGACGAGTCGAAGTGCGTCGGGTAGGTGAGGTAGGCGAACGACTCGCGCGGGATGCCCAGCTCGGCCAGCACGAGATCGGTGACCTGCTTGGCCCCTGGGAGTCGTGACAGCGTGGTGCCCAACCGGAGGGGCAGCGCGTCGAGCGCCCGGGCGTCCACGTTCAGGGTGGGCTGAGGTGCCTTGGCCGCCTTCGCCAGGGCCTTGAACAGCGCGCCGACCGTGAGCGGCGCCGGGTCGGTGAGGTGGAACGCCTGCCCGTCGAGATCGGGGACGTGCGCGATGTGGTCCATTGCCTTGGCCACGTAGTCGACGGGGACGAGGTTGATCTCGCCGCCCTCGATGCCGATGCCGCGGAACCACGACGGAGCCAGCCCGCGCACCCGCTGCAGCGCCTTGAAGAAGTAGTACGGGCCGTCGATCTTGTCGATCTCACCGGTCTGCGAGTGGCCGACAACGGCGCCGGGGCGGTAGACCCGCCACGGAACCGTGCTCTCCTTGCGGACGACCGCCTCGGACTCGTGCTTGGTCGCGTAGTAGGGGTTGTGCTCGACGTCCTGCGCCTCTTCGAACATGTCCTCGGTGAAGACGCCGCGGTACAGCCCGGCCGCGGCGATGGAGCTGACCTGGTGGAAGTGGCCGGCGTGCACAGCCTCGGCCAGCTGCAGGGCGTGGCGGGTCCCCTCGACGTTCGCCTCGCGCTGGCTGTCGGCGTCGGCGGTGAGGTCGTAGATGGCGGCGAGGTGGAAGAAGTGCTCGATGGTGCCCGAGAGCCGCTCGACCTCGTTGTCGTCGACGCCGAGCCGCGGCTTGGACAGGTCGCCCAGCACCGGCACGATGCGGTCGTCGTCCCCGAGGCGGGCCTTGAGCGCGTCCAGCTTGTCCAGCGAGCTGGCCCGGCACAGGCAGTAGATCGTCCCCTCGCGGTGGTCGAGGAGTTCCGCGATCAGGAACCGGCCGATGAAGCCGGTCGCACCCGTGACGAAGTAGGCCATGGTTCCTCCTGGGATTGCCTGTAGCGGTCAGTCTCGTGCAGGCGAGGCGGATATTCCACCCAGGCCCGACTACGTCACGCCCGCCTCACGGACGGGAGTCGGCCTGGCCCGCGCGTGCCCGGTAGCGCTGCACCGCGTTTCCCACCCGTAGGGCCGCCCGCGCCACCCGCGGGGCGGTTCGCGCCGTCCGCAGCGCCGCCCGGTCCAACGCCGTCTCCAGCGATCGCTCGACCGGCAGTCCCACCTGCGCGGCGGTCCCGACCAACGCGGACAACGTCCACCGACCGGGAACGCCCTTCAGCGCGTGCCGGCCGCGATCGGCGAACTCGAGCCCGGAGCCGGCGACGAGGTCACTGACGGTGCCCGAAACCAGCACCTCACCAGGGCCCGCGAGGGCGCAGATCCGCGCCCCGATGTGCACCCCGAGCCCGGTGACGTCGCGGCCGGTGCGGACCAGCTCGCCGGTGTGCAGCCCGGCCCGCACCTCGATACCGAGGCCCTCTGCGTCGGTGCGTATCCGGTCCGCGCAGCGCACCGCCTTCGCCGGGCCGTCAAACACACTCAAGGTCCCGTCGCCGATGACGTTGGCGACCCGACCACCGTGTTCGTCGACGCGTAGCCGGACCTGCCGTTCGTGGCTTCCCCTCAGTTCTCGATAGGCCGCATCCCCGATTCGGGCCAGCAGCGGGGTCGAGTTGACGACGTCAGTGAACAGGACGGTGCCGAGGAATTGGTCGGCGTCGGGTTGGAACCTCTCGCCGGTCGCCGCCTCCTTGACGTGGTCCCAGACGTCCACGTAGGCCTCGGCGATCGAGGCACCGGGTGGTGTCGGCGGCAGTTCGTGGAAGGTGGCATTGGGGATGAGCTCGGCCGCGTACCGCACCGCGGCGACGGGCTCGTGCGCTGTCGGCGTGTAGAGGACGCGGGTGGGCGCCTGCACCGAGGCCACGTACGGCCTCATGTCGAGCCGCAGCGCGGCCTCGACATACATCCGCGCGAAGGCGGGCTTGGCCGAACACCGCTCCAGCAGCGCCATCAACCGCCGGTTGTAGCCCGTCGCGAGCGACGAATCCCACATCTCGATCGTCTCGCCGCTGCCCCAACGCTCCACGACCCGGCGCCAACCGGCGGCGTAGCCGGCTGCGTCGGCTGCAGTCCAACCGCACTGCTCGGCGCCGGGCGTTAAGGGCCCGCACGCGAGAGCGCGAAGCAGCACGAGGCCCGACACCCGCTCGGGCGCCCGAGCCGCGGCGAGCACCACGGCGCCGCAGGTGGTCAGGGAGCCGACCAGCGTCGCCCGCTGCATCTCGGCCGCATCGAGCACCGCGAGCACGTCGTCGGCCTGCTGTTCGAGGGTGGGCCAGTAGGTGATCGGATCGGACGGCCCGGCGCCGCGCAACTGCATGTACGTCGTGCGGGAATAGGTGGCCGCGCGCTCGTACATCTCGTGCAGCTCGGGATCGGTCCACGAGAGGTCGAAGTGTTGCGCGATCTCCCCGACCCACAGCACGTCGGCCGGACCATCGCCCACGAGCTGGAAGGCGAGGAGCGCCCCGTCCCGCTCGATGTAGCGAGCCTCCGGGGCGTCCATGTCCGCAGATGCTAGAGCGTTGCGTGCGGGAACACCGCCCCGAGCGCGAGGCCGACGATGTACAGCCAGCCGAACGCGCGGTTGTGCACGAGGCAGACCCGGTGGTACCAGAGTGGCCAGCCGACGTAGCGGGCCGGCGGCTCGGCCGGGGTCGGGCGGCCCATCACCCGCAGCGCCTTCAGCGCACGCGGCGCAGCGACGAGCACGACCGCGACGAACGGTGTGAGCGCGCCGGCGAGCACCGCGATCAGGCTGGCCACGTACATCCCGGCCACGGCGGCCTGGTTCAGCGCTCGGGACGTCCGCTCCCCCAGCAGGACCGGCAGCGTGCGCTGATGGTGAGCGGTGTCGAACCCACGCTGGTCGATGTGCTTGCCCACCAGGATCGACATCACGCCCAGACCGGGCGGGACCGACGCGGCCCACGCCGCGCCGGACCAGTGGCCGGTGATGACGTAGTAGCCCCCGGCGATCATCAGCGGTCCCCACACCACGAAGGCGGCGACCTCACCCAGGCCGAGTTCCTTCAGGGCTCGCGGCGCGGCGTCATAGGCGTACAGCAGCACCCCGCCCACGACGGCCAGCCACACCGCGGGCCAACCACGCAATGCCACGAAGTAGGCCGCGATCGCAACGGTCATCAACGAGAGGACGACGAGGCCGCCGCCGAGCAGTCGCGGCGTGACCGCGCCGGACGCGATCGGGTGCAGCGTGTAACGGCGCCGCGGCGAGTCGTCGGTGTCGTGCCCGCGGCGGTACCCGAAGTAGTCGTTCGACAGGTTGCTGATCGCGTGCAGCACGACGTAGCCGACGAAGACGAGGACGAACGGCAGCACCTCGAACCGGCGGTCGGTGGCCGCGAGCAGACCGGCCATGATCGCCGACTGTGCGGAGATGACGAGGATGACGCTGCGCGCGGCGTAGAGGAGCCGGGTGACGGGGTCGAGGTGGCCGAATTCCTCGGCCTGAGCCGGGTAGAAGCCGGTGAACGCGCCCACCCACGCGAACGGGCCGCGCTGTGCCGGCGGGCGCTTACCGAGGGCTGGTGCGGGAGTACTCATCCTTCGAGCGTACGTCCGGTTCAGGGCCACTCAGACGTGCGATTGCGCACCCGGCGGACCGAGCAGATCCCACCGGTTGCCGGCCACGTCGAGGAACACCGCGACCTGCCCGTAGGCCTCGGTCCGCGGCTCGGTCACGAATCGCACCCGGCCTGCGGTCATCCGCTCGAACGCCTCGGCGAAGTCGTCCACCCGGAGGAAGAAACCCACCCGACCGGCGAACTGCTGCCCCACGACGGTCTGCTGCCGGGGGCCGTCGGCCTGCGCGAGCAGCAGGCCCGTGGCCGCGCCCGGTGGCCGGACCACCACCCAGCGCTTGGGGCGGCCGTCGTTGGTCAATGACGCCGAGTCCTCGGCCAACTCGAAGCCGAGCAGGTCGACGAAGAACCGGATGGCGTCGTCGTAATCGGTGACGACAAGCGCCGCCAGTTCGAGATGCATGGTGGGACGCTAGCGCCGGGCGTCGACAGGCGGGGTACGGGAAACCCCACCCCGGATAGACGAGGTTGCTCCATCGTCACCCGGCCCGCCGACGCCGACCATCGAGGCATGACAGTGAACAGCGATTCGGGCGACGCGGCTTTCTGGCAGGCTGACGGCGCGATGTCCGACCGCCGCCCTGTTTCCCGACTCCTTAGCGAACTCCTGCGCCGGCGAACGTGGCGCGAGGCGCTGTACGGCTTGGTCGGGCTGCCGATCGGCATTGCCGGGTTCGTCTTCACCATCGTGGCCCTGGCGCTCAGTGGTGGCCTGCTGATCACGTTCATCGGGCTGCCGCTGCTGGCGGCGACCGGCCTGGCGAGCCGGCAGATCGCGGCCGGGCTGCGGCGGCTGGCCAACCGGCTGGTGGGCGCCGACATCCCGGCGCCGCAGCCTTTCCGACCCGAGCGGGGGCTACTCGGCTGGATCGGGTCGTGCCTGCGTGACGGCACGGCGTGGCGATCCCGGCTCTACCTCGTGCTCAAGTTCCCGTTGGGTATCGCCGGCTTCGTCGTGACCGTGGTGTTCTGGACCTACGGCGTCGGCGGGATCACCTATGCGACCTGGCGGCCGGCCCTGGGTTGCAACCGGACGTCGGACGGCAAGTGTCACCACGCCATCGGTTTCACCGACACCTGGCAGGCGGATACGCCGTTCCGCATCGTCCTCATGTCCCTGGCCGGCCTGGTCCTGCTCCTGGCCGCACCGTGGGCCGTGCGGGGCATCGTCTATCTGGACGTGCTGGCGATGCGGCTGCTGCTCGGGCCCACGGCGAGGGCCGACCGGGTGGCCGAACTCGAGCGCACCCGCGCCGTCGCAGTCGACGACTCGGCGGCGACGCTGCGCCGCATCGAGCGCGACCTGCACGACGGCGCGCAGGCCCGGCTCGTCGCGCTGGCGATGAATGTGGGGCTGGCCCGGGAGAAGTTGGCCGAGGGCGGCGACGTGGGTGAGGCCGGCCGGCTGCTCGATCGCGCCCACGTCACGGCCAAGGAAGCGATCGTCGAACTGCGCGACCTCGCTCGGGGCATCCACCCGCCCGTGCTCGATGCCGGTCTCGACGCCGCCCTCGCGACGCTGACCGCGCACAGCGCGGTGCCGGTCCGGCTGTCCACCGCGATCACCGAGCGACCGCTCCCGGCCATCGAGACGATGGCCTACTTCTGCGCGGCCGAGTTGCTCACCAACGTCGCCAAGCACAGTGGAGCGCGCGGCGCCTGGGTGGACGCCCGGACCGTCTCGGGTCGCCTTCGCCTGGAAGTCGGCGACGACGGCCGGGGCGGGGCGCGCATCGGAGCCGGCAGCGGACTGTCCGGGCTGGCCGAACGGATCGCCACTGTGGACGGACGGCTGATCGTGAGCAGCCCGGACGGCGGCCCGACGACCGTCACCGTCGATCTACCCCTTCGGGCCGGGAGCACCGCATGAGGATCGTCATCGCCGAGGACAGCGCGATCCTGCGCGACGGGCTGGTCGGCCTGTTGACCGACCGCGGCCATGAGGTCGTCGCGGCGGTCGGCGACGGTGACGGCCTGCGCTCGGCCGTCGCCGCCTACCGTCCCGACGTCTGTGTCGTCGACATCCGGATGCCGCCCTCGTTCACCGACGAAGGCCTGCGCGCGGCCATAGCCATTCGCCATGCTCAGCCCGACGTCGGAGTGCTGGTGTTCTCCCAGTACGTCGAGACCCGCTACGCCGCCGAGCTGCTGGCGGGCTCCGCGCGCGGCGTCGGCTACCTGTTGAAGGACCGGGTGGCCGACGTCCGCGAGTTCGTCGACGCCCTGGGCCGGGTGGCGGCCGGCGGCACCGCCCTCGACCCCGAGGTCGTCGCCCAGCTGCTCGGCGCCACCCGGCACGGCGACTCGCTGGCCGCGCTGACGCCGAGGGAACGGGAGGTGCTGGAGCGGATGGCCGAGGGCCTGTCCAACGCCGGTATCGCAGCCGAGCTGGTGATCTCCGAACGCGCGGTGGAGAAGCACGTGGCCAACATCTTCATGAAGTTCGGCATGCCGCCGTCGGAGGGCGACAACCGGCGGGTGCTGGCCGTCCTGCGTTATCTGCAGTCCTGAGCCCCCCGTTCCCCCAGCTGATCAACAGACGGATCCCGTCGAATGTCGACGAAAACCGTCTGTTGATCACCGTGAGCAGAGCGGGTCAGGACGGGACGCGGTCGAGGAAGCCGAGGACCTTGTCGATACGACCGTCGCCGTCGAGGACCACGACGTCGAAGCCGACGACGATCGGTTCCGCGCCGGCCGGTCCGAGGCCCCACGTGAAGCGGGCGATGTCGTGATGCGCGTCGCCGCCGTCCACGGACGTGAAGACGAAGCCCGGGAACTGGGCCTGGACCGCGGCGATGGTGGCGTCCAGCTGGTCACCGCCGGTGACCTCGACCATCGGGTCGACGTAGGCGAGGTCTGGGCTCCAGAGTTCGGCGATCAGCGCTTGGCGGGCGTCGGCGTCGGTCTCGTTCCAGCAGGCGAGGTAGCGGTCGATCAGGTCGGACATGAGAGTTCCTCTCGTCGTTTCGGTGTTGACGACGACGATCCTGAGCCGAGCGGCAGCGGCCGTCGATTCCCTCGGAGGTAATGGGCCGCCATGACCTCGGAGGTAATCGCGAGCGCTCCCTCGGCTCGCTAGCGTTCGGCGCATGACGATCGCGAGCGCTCCCGCGCGACCCGTTGGCCAGCTGTTGCGCGACTGGCGCGAGCCGCGCCGGCTCAGCCAACTCGAGCTGTCGATCCAGGCCGAGATCTCGACCCGGCACCTGAGCTTCGTCGAGACCGGACGGTCCCGCCCCACGCCGGAGATGATCTTGAAGCTGACCGAGCACCTCGACGTGCCGCTGCGCGAGCGCAACCAACTGCTGCTGGCCGGTGGCTACGCGCCGGCCTACCCCCAGCACGGGCTGGACGCGCCCGAACTGGCCAGCGTGCGCGAAGCGTTGCGACTCGTGCTGACAGGGCACGAGCCGCGTCCGGCGCTGGTCATCAATCGCTGGTGGGAACTTCTCGACGCCAACGCCGCCGTCGCGGTGCTCACCGCCGGTTGCGCGCCGGAGTTGCTCGCACCGCCGGTGAACGTCCTGCGGCTGAGCCTGCACCCCGACGGCATGGCGCCCCGGATCCGCAACCTGGCTCAGTGGCGCGGGCACCTGCTCGAGCAGGTGCGGCGACGCGCCGAGCAGACCGGCGACGAGCGCCTCGTCCAACTGCACGACGAACTGGCGGGCTATCCGGGCGGCCGCGAGGCTGCGCCGCGGTCGGCGAACGTCGTGCTGCCGCTGCGGCTGGAGCATGAGACCGGCGAGCTGTCGTTCTTCTCGATCGCGGCCACTGTCGAGACGGCCGCCGACGTCACTGTCGAGGAACTGGTGATCGAGTCGTTCTATCCGGCCGATGCCGGAACCGCGCAGCGGCTTCGGGCGCTGGTCTGACCGGTCAGGACTTGGGTGGGTGGTTGCGGTGGCGGCGGTAGCGCAGCAGCCAGGTGATCACGCTGCCCAGCACCGCCGCGATCAGGATCGCGACGTAGAGCGGCGCCTTCACTTCGGGGATGATCAGCCGGATCTTCACCTTGCGTGAGTTCTCGATGATGAAGATGATCACCAGCACGAACAGCAGCCCGCCCAGGATCTGGCCGACCGAGACCGGTCGCTTGGTCCGGCCGCCGGCGCCCGCGCCTGTCCCGGGCCCGGCGCCCGGAGGGCCGGACGGCTGGTTCTGCGGTTGGTAGTACTGGCCCTGGTCCGTCATACCGGTGGCCTACCCGGCTGGCCCACCGGCGAATCGAGCCGCTGTCAGAGCAGGACGAGATCGTCGCGGTGCACGAGCTCGCGCCGGAATTCCGCGGGCAGCTCGCCCGTCTTGTGCCCGAGCAGTGGCGGCAGATCGGCGGCGTCGTACCCGACGAGTCCGCGGGCGACGGCGACACCGTCCGGACCGACCAAATCGACCGGCTCGCCGGAGTAGAAGTCACCGCGCACGCCGGTCACGCCGGCGGGCAGCAACGACATGCGCCGCTCGACGACGGCCGCGACGGCGCCCGCGTCGAGGACCAGGCTGCCGCGCGGCGTCGTGGCGTGGCGCAGCCAGAACAGCCGCGACGCGCTGCGGTCACCCCCGGCGTGGAACAGCGTCCCCGACGCGCCCTGCAGCGCCTCGGCTATCCGGGCGGCGGAGGACAGGACGACGGGGATCCCCTCGCTGGTGGCGATCGCGGCTGCGTCGATCTTCGTCGTCATGCCGCCGGATCCGACGTGGCTACCCGATCGACTGACGTCCACGTCGGCGAGTTCGGCCATCGACAGGACCTCGGCGATGAACTCCGCACCGGGGCGGCCGGGCTTGCCGGTGTACAGCCCGTCCACGTCAGTGAGCAGGACGAGCGCGTCCGCGTGCACGAGGTGCGACACCAGCGCCGCCAGCCGGTCGTTGTCACCGAAGCGGATCTCGTGGGTGGCCACGGTGTCGTTCTCGTTGACGATCGGAATCACGCCGAGCGCGAGCAGGCGCTCGAGCGTGCGGTCGGCGTTGCGGTAGTGCCCCCGCCGGTGCAGGTCGTCGGCGGTCAGCAGCACCTGCCCGACCGTCAACCCGTGCCGGGCGAAGGACGCCGCATAGCGCTCGGCCAGCAGCAGTTGCCCGACGCTCGCCGCGGCCTGCTGGGTGGCGAGGTCACGCGGCCGGGTGCGCAAGCCGAGCGGGCCGATGCCGGCGGCGATCGCACCCGATGACACGAGCACCACCTGCTGCGCGGCGGCAACGCGTGCGGCCAGCACGTCGACGATCGCGTCCAGGCGGTGCGGATCGAGCTGCCCGCGCGAGGTCAGCGACGACGAACCGACCTTGACGACGGTGCGCCGCGCCGTTGCGACCGCCTGCCTGCTCATTCGCCGTCCTCGTCCTCGTCCACACCGAAATCGTCGCCGTCGTCGGTGTGCAGCTTGCGGGCCTTCTTCGCGGCCAGCCGCTCGTGGGCGCGCGTTCGACCGGAGCCTTCAAAACGCGCGTCGGTCCCCCGCCGGGTGGGCAGGTAGTCGCTCTCGTCGATCCCGGCCGTGGGTTCGAAGTCGAACGTCACCGGCCCGATGGTGACCGAGGCGCCGGGCTCGGCGCCCTGCTTGGTGAGCTCGTTCTCGACGCCGAGGCGCTTGAGCCGGTCGGCCAGGTAGCCGACGGCCTCGTCGTTGGTGAAGTCGGTCTGCCGTACCCAGCGTTCGGGCTTCTCACCGCGCACGATGAAACCGCGCGGCTGGGCCGGGTCCGGACTCACGGTGAATCCGGCGTCGTCGACGGCGCGGGGATGCAGGACGATGCGAGTGCGGTCGTCGGCCGGGCGGGCGGCCCGATCGGCGGCCACCGCGTCGGCGAGGGCGAAGGTCAGCGCCCGCAGCCCGTCGTGCGAGACCGCGGAGATCTCGAAGACGCGCAGGCCGCGGGCTTCGAGCTCGGGGCGCACCATGTCGGCCAGTTCGCGGGCCTCGGGGATGTCGATCTTGTTGAGAGCCACCAGACGGGGCTTGCTCAGCAGCGCGCCGAACGTGCCCTCGTAGCGACCCAGCTCGCGCTCGAGGGCGTCGAGATCACTGAGCGGGTCACGATCGGGCTCGAGCGTGGCGCAGTCCAGCACGTGCAGCAGCACCGAGCAACGCTCGACATGGCGCAGGAAGTCCAGGCCGAGCCCCTTGCCCTCGGCGGCGCCGGGGATGAGCCCGGGCACATCGGCGACGGTGAAGGTCGTCTCACCCGCGCTGACCACACCGAGGTTGGGAACGAGCGTGGTGAACGGGTAGTCGGCGATCTTGGGGCGGGCAGCCGAGATGGCGGCGATGAGCGACGACTTCCCCGCGCTGGGGAAGCCGACCAGCCCGACGTCGGCGACACTCTTGAGCTCGAGCACGAGATCGCGGGTCTCGCCTGGCTCACCGAGCAGGGCGAAGCCGGGGGCCTTGCGCCGGGTCGAGGCGAGGGCGGCGTTGCCGAGACCCCCGCGGCCACCCTGCGCGGCGATCAGGGTCGTGCCGGCCCCGGTGAGGTCGGCCAGCACCTCGCCGTTCTCGTCCAGTACGACGGTGCCGTCGGGAACCCGGAGCTCGAGGTCCTCGCCCTCGGCGCCGTTGCGGTGGCTGCCCGCGCCCTGCTTGCCGTTGCCGGCCTTCTGGTGCGGATGGTGGTGGAAGTCCAGCAGGGTGTGGACGTTGTTGTCGACGATCAGCACGACGTTGCCGCCGCGGCCGCCGTTGCCGCCGTCCGGGCCGCCGAGCGGCTTGAACTTCTCGCGGTGGATGGACGCGACCCCGTGGCCGCCGTTGCCGGCGGTCAGGTGCAGCACAACCCGATCAACGAAGTTGGCCACAGGGAGACAGCCTTCCGGCTGGAAGTCAGAGGCAACAGCGTGCCTGGTGCTGCCGCTGGAACGCGATAACAGCAGTGAAATTCGGAGAGGCGGAGGAGCTCAGACCCCGGCCGGGACGATGTTGACGGTCTTGCGGCCGCGCGAGAGGCCGAACTGGACCGCGCCGGCCTCGAGGGCGAACAGCGTGTCGTCCTTGCCGCGACCCACGCCGGCGCCGGGGTGGAACTTCGTGCCGCGCTGGCGGATGAGGATCTCGCCGGCCTTGACGGTCTGGCCGCCGAAGCGCTTGACGCCGAGGTACTGGGCGTTGGAGTCGCGGCCGTTACGGGAGCTGGATGCACCCTTCTTGTGAGCCATGCTGAGCCATCCCCTACTTGGAGTTGATCGCGGTCACGCGCAGCTGGGTCAGCTTCTGACGGTGCCCCTGGCGCTTGTGGTAACCGGTCTTGTTCTTGAACTTGTGAATACGGATCTTGGGGCCCTTGGTCTGCGCGACCACCTCGGCGGTCACGTTCACCGCGGACAGCTTGTCGGCCTCATGGGTGACGGCGGTGCCGTCGACGAGCAGCAGCGCGGGAAGCGCAACCTCGGTACCGAGCTCGGCGTCGAGCTTCTCGACCTCGATCACATCGCCCTCGGCGACCTTGTACTGCTTGCCGCCGGTCTTGACGATGGCGTACATCGCGGGATCCACTCCTCGAACTTGCTCGCAGTTCTGCACACACAGAAACGCCCACCTCGCGATGGGCCGTCGTCCAGATTACGGCACCGGCGTCCTCATCGGCAAAACGCCCGGCTAGCCTGCGCGGATGACGTTGGCTGTGACGCCGGAATCCTGGGATTCCGCCGATGCTACGGCGCTGCGGGAGGCCCA
>NZ_JBHEMO010000026.1:0-24963 GCF_046262535.1 Jatrophihabitans sp.
TACGACAACTCGCCAACCGCCACGTCGGCATCCTGCACGGCTGCCTCAAAACCCGCACGCTCTACGACGAAAACACCGCCTGGCCAGCCCACAACACCGCCGCCGCTTGACATCCAAAAACCTGGGATGTCTGCCGCGCAGCGGTACATCGCCGAGTTGATCTTGTTCAGTCCGCATTTAGTCCGCAAGACGATCGGTAGGTACTGAACGGGACCGACATGTACCAACGCTGGAGACGCCGGAATTACTGGGGTCCAACGCTGTCCGCGCACAGCCACCAACCACGAGATAGTTCGAGCTCTACTACGACGTCTGAGTAGCGAAGCTGACACTGGAGGCCCCGGAAATTTTTCCGGGGCCTCCAGTCGTCTACATCGTGGTCTGACGAACAGCCAACGGGGCTCTCGGCGGAACCGTTCAACTCTGGGAATGGATCGCCGATCGTCACCGTGGCCATCGGTCGTTTCGCCCGCGCACCACCTGCACTCGCCGTGGCCGGTCGCGTATTACCGGCGTGGGTACCGGCCTCCTGTTCGGCGAAGGCAGCGGGGGCTGCCGACCGGGAGGATCCATGTCCGCGGCCGCAGCGCTGGGCCTGACTGGTGCGGGAATCGTCGCCGTCTCGGCGGTCTACTACGCCATCGACGTGCTGCGCGGCGCTACCCGGCCGCAACGCACGTCCTGGGGTGTCTGGGCGCTCGTCGGGATCCTAGGTGTGTCGTCGTCCGACGCCGGCGGAGCCGGGTCCGGGATGTACGCCGCGGCGGTGGACGCCGTCGCCTGCGCCGCCACGTTCGGGCTCAGCCTCATCCCGCGCTACGGCAAGCCCGGTGGCCGCGGTCTCGATCCCTACCTTGGCCTCGCAGCAATCGGCGGGGTGGTGCTGTGGCAACTTGGACCGCTCACCGACGGCGGCGCGGCGATCTGCGCCGTCACCTGCGATACGGTCGCCCTCTGGCCCACGCTCCGCGACGCCCGGCGTCGGCCCGACCTCGAGTCGCGACTGTCGTGGTCGGCCGATGTCGTCGGCAACGTGCTCTGCCTGGCCGCTGTCGGCACCCCGTCCGTCGCCGCACTCGTCTACCCGATCTTCCTGGTCATCGCCGCGGCCGCCATGACCGCCGTCCTGCTGACGGCACCGGCGCCCGAGGCCGCCCTCAGGTCACGTCGTCGCCAGAAGCGCGCGCTGTCTGCGGCACGTACGGGGTCAGCGGCGGACCTCCACGCCGAGTCGTTCCGCCAGCCTCACTGCCGCCTCGATCTCCACCCGGCGACTGGACACGCTTTCGACGTTGATGCCGAACGGAACACCGAGAGCTCGGCAATAGGCGATGAGGTCGACGGCGTTGGCGAGCGCCAACTGGTAAGACGCCTCGAGTGTGTCCGTGGCGTGTCTCAAGTCGTTCTCGATCCAGCGGGGCACGCCAACGCCGAGCCAGTTCAGGAACTCGAGCGTGCGGATCGATCCGCACACCGAGAATGTGAACACGACGGGCGCGGCGACGGTTGCCCGCTCGACGCAGGCGTAGTGGTAGTCGGAGACGAGATTCTTCGCCGCGTTGGTGTCGTACACGACCTGAGTCACGAAGAAGCGGGTTCCGCCGTCTTGCTTCGCCAGTAGTCGGACGATTTCGTCGCCCCGCTGGGCGTGACGCTCGGGTATCGCGACACCTCCAAGCAGCAAGGCCGGGTTCGCCTCGCGGATCAATGCCTGAGCCTGCTTCAATGACGTCTTCGGCCGGCTGTCCCTGCTCGCGGCTCCGACGAGCACCGCCATCACCCGCGACGGATCTTGGCCCTCGCACCACGCGCCCAGCTCGGCGGTTGAGTACTTGCCGACCGCGCGATAGACGACGACAGGAGCCCGCCAACTGGCCAGGTTGTCGGCGAGAAAGGCCGCCGGGTCCATCGTTGGCATGAAGGGGAACGGGCGCTGCGCCGGATTGCGCGCGGCTTCATCAGCGATGTCGTAGAGGATCAACCCATCCAGGTCCAGGGGCAGGAGGCGAGCGAGAGTGGCGTCGGCGATCTCTTGCGCGCGGTCGCCGGTGCTGGACGAACGCGGCGGTGTCAGCGCGAACAGAAGGAACTCGCCCGACCCGTCGGCGATGCGGTCGATCAAACTCATGTGGGCAACGTAACCGCTCACCAGACCAAGTCACTCGAGCGCTCATCCGGAGCACGAGCGGGATATCGATGTCGGAGTGTCGATATACGTTCCGCTCGACCGTCGTATCAGTAGGGCGGTACAAGAGCGGCAACGGAGGGATCCCGACAATGAGTCACGACGGTCCGATCGCGGTCACTGAGGCTGATCCGCGACGGTGGAAGGCGCTCGGGGTTCTCGGGCTGATCCAGTTCATGCTCGTGCTCGACATCACGGTGGTGAACGTGGCGTTGCCGCGTATCCAGGACGACCTTCACTTCACGCAGTCCGGTCTGGCTTGGGTCGTCAACGGCTATGTCTTGATGGCCGGCGGCCTGTTGCTGTTGGGTGGTCGGCTGGCCGACATTCTCGGTCGTCGGCGGGTCTTCCTGCTCGGTGTCGGCATCTTCGCGATCGCCTCCGCGACCTGCGGTGCCGCGGTTGATCCCGCGATGCTGGTCGTGTCGCGGTTCCTGCAGGGGGCCGGTGAGGCATTCGCGGCTCCGGCGTCGCTGGGCTTGATCGCCCTGCTGTTCCCGGATCCGCTCGAGCGAGTCAAGGCGCTCGGCCTCTGGGGTGGCATCGCCGGGTTGGGCGGCACGTCGGGCACGGTGATCTCGGGACTGCTCGTCAACTACGTCTCGTGGCGTTGGATCTTCTTCGTCAACCTGCCGGTAGCTGCGTTCGCGCTGCTGGCCGTGCCGCGACTGGTCTCGGAGAGCCGGATGGTCCGCGATGCCCACCGGCCCGACTACGCCGGGGCTGTCACCGGAACTGCGGGACTCGTCGCCGTCGTCGATGGCTTACTTCAGGCCGCCAGTCACCCGTGGGGCTCCTGGCACGTCCTGCTCCCGCTCCTGGGCGGTCTGACTCTGCTTGCGGTCACCGTCCGGATCGAAATGGTCTCGGCATCCCCGCTCATCCCGCTGAACTTCTTCAAGAACCGCACCAGGGTGGTCACCAACTTCGTCACTCTGTTCTTCTCGTCAGCCTTCTTCAGCTACTTCTTCCTGCTCACGCTGTTCGAGCAGCAGATCCTGCACTATTCAGCGATCCGCAGTGGGCTTTCGTACCTGCCGTTCGGACTGACGATCGGTGCGGGCATCGGGATCGGCACGGCCCTGATGCCCAAGATCGGCGTCAAACCGCTACTTGCCGCCGGATTCTTCATCTGCGCCGGCGGCTTGGCGCTGACCAGCGCCGTCTCAGTCGACGCCCAGTACTGGTCGCACATTTTCCCGGGAATGGTTGTCCTGGGCCTCGGCGCAGGCCTCACCTTCCCCGCGATCGGCAACGCCGGCCTGCACGAGGTCACCGAGCAGGATTCGTCCCTGGCTTCGGGCGTGCAAAGCGCGATGCAGCAGATAGGCGGCGCCCTCGGATTGTCGGTGCTGGTGACACTCGGATTGCGCCACGCCGCGACGCAAGTGGCGCACGGAACCTCGCGGGGTCTGGCACTCACCGACGGCTACGTCCTGTCCTATCGTTTCGGTGCCGGCCTGCTCGTCATTGGCGGCGTGCTGGTGCTGACGCTGCTGGAGCACGTGGCGGCGCAAACCCGTTCGCCGCTGGTCGAAGCTGCGCCGTTGCCGCAGGGCGCGACGCTGCCGGTGGACGCGGAGCTGCGCGTTCAGATCGATTAGGCGTTCTCAGCGGCGTCGCTTGATGTGGTCGGACAACGCCCGCTCGATGTCGCGCCGTGCATCGCGCTCGGCAAGGTCGTGCCGCCGATCCCAGGTCTTCTTCCCGCGGACGAGGGCGAGTTCGACCGTGGCGCGCCCATCGCTGAAGTACAGCGCCAGGGGCACCATCGACAATCCGCTCTCACGAACCATCTGTTCCCACTTCAGGATTTCAGCCCGGTGCAACAGCAGCTTTCGCTTGCGCCGCACGGCGTGGTTCGTCCACGTGCCGAACGCGTACTCGGCGATGTGGAGGTTGTGCAGCCACATTTCGTGGTCCTCGACGGTGGCGAACGCATCGCCCAGAGATGCCCGGCGCAGCCGGAGGCTCTTGACTTCGTTGCCGACCAGCACGATGCCGGCCTCCACGGTGTCCAACACGACATAGAGGTGGCGCGCCTTGCGGTTGGTGGCGACCGGAAGCCGTCCGCGCTCTTTCACGCCATGAGTGTCACAGCCGGGAGGACTTGCGCAATCACCGTACGTGGCTTGAAACAATCGAGGACGTGATGCCCGACCCGCACGCTCGCCACTCTCACCAGCACACCGACGCCGACTCCAAGACCCGTCAACACTGGCTCGCGTCGGAGTGGTCGTTCATTTCGAGTGCACTACCGCCCGCGCCCGCGCGTGTTCTCGAGATCGGCTGCGGCACCGCGGGCGGCATCGTGCCGGCTGCGCTGGCCGCCGGCTATGAGGCGATCGGTGTGGACCCCCGCGCGCCAGAAGGCTCCGCCTATCGGCAGATGCCGTTCGAGAGCTATGAACCGCCATCGAGCATCAGCGCGGTCGTGTCGGTCCAGGCGCTGCACCATCTGGCGGACCTCGACGCAGCCGTCGAACGAATCGATCGGATGCTCAGCTCCGACGCGGTGCTCGTGATCGTGGAATGGGCGTGGGAGCACATCGACGAGCAAACGGCGCGATGGCTGTTCGACCGGGTACCCGGCGAGGCGAATTCCGGCTGGGCCGGCGAACGCCGCGACAGCTGGCAGGCGAGCGGCCTCCCCTGGTCCGAATACCGCGACCGGTGGGCGCACGAGCATGGCCTGCACCGTTGGCGCCAGGTTGAATCCGCCCTCGCCGGCCGTTTCGACACCGTCCTGCGGGAGGACGTCCCTTCGCTGTTCGCCGACGTCCCCGAGATCAGCCAGGAGAGCGAGCGGGCCGCGATCGCCGCAGGCGAGATCTCGACAACCGGGGTTCACTGGGTCGGCCGTCGCCGCACCAGCGCGACAACCAGCCGCAGCTGACGACGGCGGTCAGCGGCCAGCACAGAGAGGTGTTCCAAGATGAAAGCGATCGTGGTCACCGACCAGGCTGCCGGAACCGCCGGGATGACGCTGGTGGAGCGCGCCGAACCGTCAGCAGCCATCAACGACGTCATCGTTGAGGTTCATGCGGCGGGGTTCGTCCCCACCGAGATGGAATGGCCCTCGACCTGGACCGATCGCTCCGGCCGTGACCGAACACCGTCCATCCCCGGGCACGAGCTGGCGGGAGTGGTCACCGCACTCGGCTACGGCACGACGGGACTGTCAGTCGGACAGCGCGTTTTCGGCCTCGCGGACTGGCATCGTGACGGCACCTTGGCCGAGTATGTGGCCGTCGAGACGCGCAACCTCGCGCCGCTGCCGGGCGACGTCGACTTCACCGTCGGCGCGAGCCTGCCGATCTCGGGTCTGACCGCGTGGCAGGGGCTGTTCGACCACGGCCGTCTCAAGGCCGGGCAGAGCGTCCTTGCACACGGCGCCGCGGGCGCAGTCGGGACGATGGTGACGCAACTCGCGCGTGAGCTCGGTGCGCACGTCATCGGCACCGGACGCGCGGCCGACCGTCAGAAGGTGCTCGACTTCGGCGCACACGAGTTCCTGGACCTCGACAACGACGCCCTCGAAGACGTCGGCGGCGTCGATCTCGTCTTCGATGTCATCGGCGGAGACATCCAGGACCGGTCCGCAGGCCTGATTCGAGCCGGAGGAGCGCTGGTGTCGGTTGTCGGGCCGGCCGCGGCGCGGCCCGCGTTCGGCCTGGTGATCGACTTCGTTGTCGAGTCCGATCGCCGTCAACTGGGTGAGATTGTCCAGCGGGTGCGCGACGGTCGGCTGCGGACGAACATCGGCACCATCGCAGCCCTCGACGATGCCGTCGTTGCCCTCAATCCGACCGAGCGGCGCAACGGGAAAACAATCATCCGCGGGGCACGGGCGGCGGATTGAGCTACTTCTCGGGCCCCCTGTGCCGTGAGTCGCCCACGGATCAGGCGAGCAGGCCGTCGACGACGACCTCCAGCATCGGCCCTACCGATGCGGCGGGCAGGTTGCCCTGGTCGACAACGCTGGCGATGCCGCCCACGAGCCGGGCGAATTGCAGTGAGTCGACCCCCGGGCGAAGACCGTCTCCGAGCTCTTCGATGATCTGGGCGTTGGCCGCGCGCAGCGCCTGACACTTCGTTTGTATCGGCGAGGTCTCGTCCTCCATCGCCGACGTGATCTTGGCCGGTCCGCCCTTGTGCACCGAGATCAGCTGGACGTAGTTCTCGAACCAGCGCAGCAGAAGTTCACGCGGCGTGCCGCCCTCGGCGCGCACCTTCCCGACGGTGTCGTTGACCTGGGCGACCCATGCCTGCATCACCGCATCGACCAGGGACTCGCGCGTGGGAAAGTGCCGGTACAGGGTTCCCGCCCCGACGCCAGCGGCCTTGGCGATGTCGTCCAGCGGCGCGTCGTAGCCCCGAGTGCGGAAGGCGACGCGCGCGGCCTCGACGATCTTGTCGCGATTGCGTGCCGCGTCCGCCCGCACGGTCGGCCTCCTGGTCGGTAAATGGCTTGCTAAGCGGAGACAGTCTCCGTATCGTAGTTCTCGAAACGGAGAATCTCTCCACATAGTCTACGTCGACTTGCGGCCGAACGCACGCAGGTCAGAACAGGACTCGCTCGATGTCTTCAACGCTGCTCACCCGACCCGGTTCCACGGGGTCCGCCCGCCGCAATCCGGCGATCGGGATGTGGGTCGTCCTCATCGGTCAACTGATGCTCGTGCTCGATGCCACGATCGTGAACGTCGCACTGCCGCACATCGCCTCGGACCTGCATTTCGGGTCGGCGTCCCTGTCGTGGGTGCTCAACGCATACAGCCTCGCCTTCGGAGGCATGTTGCTGCTCGGCGGACGGCTGGGAGACGTGCTTGGCCGGCGCCGTGTGTTCATGACCGGCCTGAGCCTTTTTACGCTCGCCTCCTTGGCCGGCGGACTCGCCCAAGCGCCCTGGGAGCTGGTCACATCGCGGGCCGTGCAAGGTGTCGGCGCAGCGCTGTCGGCTCCCTCCGTGCTGGCCCTGATCGCGACCAATGCGCCGAACGAGGCGGCCCGCAACCGGGCCCTCGCGGCGTTTGCGGTGATCTCGTCCGCAGGCGCCGCCCTCGGCCTGATGCTCGGCGGCGCACTTACCGATCTGGTGTCCTGGCGCTGGACGATGTTCGTCAACGTACCGATCGGTTTGACAGTTCTGCTGCTCGTGCCCGGGCTGGTCACCGAGACCGCCCGCCGCCACGGTCGATTCGACTTCATCGGCGCGGCGTCCGCGACCGCGGCCGCGGTGAGCATCGTGTGGACGGTCATCAACGCACCCGAGCACGGATGGGGCAGTGCGCGCACCATCGGCGGCTTCGTCCTGGGCGGCGCCCTGCTGGCGGTGTTGGCGGTCACCGAGCGTCGCCACCCGCACCCGCTGCTGCGCCCCGCCCTGCTCCGAAGCCGTCAGCGGATCGCCGGGCTCATCTCGATGGCCGCCGTCTACGGCGGGATGCTCGCGACCTTCTTCCTCACCGTGCAGCTGCTCGCGCACCAGTTCGACTACAGCCCACTGCGATCAGGCGTGGCGTTCCTGCCCGTCCCGATCGGCGTCTTCACGATGTCGCGCCTGGCCCCCCGTCTGGTCGTTCGAGTCGGACCGGCTCCGCTCATCGCCGCCGGTGCTGCGAGCGTGTTGATCGCGATGGGGTTACTGCTCGGCGTCGACTCCTCCACCACCTACGAGAGCGGCGTCTTCCCGTCCCTATTGCTGATGGGCCTGGGCATGGGCGCCAGCTTCATGCCGATCACCGTCCTCGCCCTCAACGGCGTCGAGCCCGAGCACACCGGAGCGGCGTCGGGCCTGCTGCAGACCATGCAGCAGCTCGGCGGAGCGGTCGGACTCGCGGTCGTCGCCTCCGTCTACGCCGGGCACCGCAGTAGCGGCTTCGACTCGGCGCTCCAGGCCGGGTACGGCGCGGCCACCGTGCTGGCTGCGCTCGCGTTGGCCAGCGGTGTCACGCTGCTGGCACATAGACGCTTGGCCACCGGGTAACCCGTGCCGGCGCCCCGGAGGCTCCAATCGGAGCGGCCGGCCAACCGGTGTCGGTGTTCGTCGCGACGGTGCTATGAACGCAAGGAGGGGAGGTTGACCACGATCGCCTCCTGCGTGCTTCGCGCAAGGACCACCACAGCCTCGTTCTGCGAATCGTTGTTCTCCTCGCGGTGTGGCGTGTATGCAGGCACGAAGACGTAGTCACCCGGGCCGGCCACGATGCGCGTCTCGTCGCCCGACTCCGGATCGAGGAAGACGAACTCCGGGTTCCCGCTGAGCACGTAGATAGCGGTCTCGGCCTCGCCGTGATGGTGATCCGCGGAACGTGCCCCAGACTGGACGTGGGTCTGACCCATCCAGAGTTTCTCTGAGCCGACGGTCTTGCCGCTGATGGCGGCGAACCTCTGCATGTCACCGGACTGAGCCGTATCCGTGCTCAACTGGCCCGCGCGCACGTGGCGAAGCGGTGGGTGAAATCCATCCGTCACAGCAGAGATTCTGTCATCAACGCGCCGATCAGCAACATCGCGAACGCGAGGCCGCCGACCAGCCTGTTCAGGTCTTGCCCCAGCGGGAGAGGGCGAAGCCGTAGAGGCCGAACACGATCAGCCCAGCTGCCACGAGCCCGAGCAGCCACGGCCCGTACGGCTGACCCGCCAGTGTTCGCAAGGCTCCATCCAGGCCTCGGGACTTCTTCGGGTCGAAGGTGACGGCGGCGTCGATGACCAGCGCGCCGGCGATCGCAAACACGATGCCCCGAGCGATCGTTCCTATCATCCCGGCGTACACGACGACAGTGCGGGTCGTTCCATGCAGTTCGTGCATCTTCAAGTTCTTCTCGAACTTTCGCCGCAACCCGTTCGCGATCATGCCCAGCCCAACGATCAGGACGACGACGCCGGCCAGCCCCACCAGCCACTGACCGAAACTGTGCCGCAGGAGCCGCGCGGTCAGCGTGGCTTGCTGCTTGGACTGGTTCTGCCTGTGGGTGCCGGCGATGAACAGGAACGTGCTCACGCACAATCCGGCATAGATCGCCCCGCGAGCCAGCGACTTCAGTCGGGCCCCCGTCTTCTTCCCGTCGGCCGCCGTGCCGAACGCCGCTTCGCTGAAGCGCCACAGCGCGTAGGCGGCGAAGCCGAAACCCAGGATCCACAGCAACGCCATTCCGAACGAGTGCCGCGCGATGTCGGCGAGGGCGCCGCGCTGATTGGCCTCCTGGGCGCGGTGACCGCGCGCGATCTTGATCGCCAGCCACCCGATGACGAGATACACGAAGCCGCGCGCCGCCAGACCGATGCGGCCTGCGGCCGAGGCTCCCTGGCCTTCAGCGACACGTCGGGACGAAGTGGCGATACCGGTCACGGGAACGCGCCTGCTCTCTTAGGGAATGCGGGCCGATGTGCCTCATATCATTCCCACTTTTAAGTCAGCTTCACACCGACAGGGCCGTGAGATGTCATCGACGAGATGAAGCGACGATAGGCTTCCGCTGCTGGCGAGCCGCTGCCCGCGCACGAGGGTCACGGACGGAGCCATGGTGGAGGGGTTGGCCGGGCAACCGATCGCAAGGCTGCTGCGTGCTCACCAGTCCGCCGCTCCTGACGAATTCGTCGAGACGATCGCGCAGGCAATCGTCGGGATGGGTGGACGGGACGTCGTCCTGTTCCTGATCGACTACGCACTCCTCGAGCTGACCCCGCACCCTGATGTGCTCGTGCACGGCGAAGGTCCCGAGGTCGCGTCGCTGGACGGCTCGATGGCGGGCCGGGCATTCACGTCCCAATCCCCCTTGGCGGTCGAGCGGGAGGACGGCTGGCACGTCTGGGTCCCGGTCAGCGAGCGAGCCGACCGGCTCGGTGTCCTGGCGATGACGTTGCCGACGTGGGACCCGCAGATCGAGACGTGGTGCGTCGAGCTCGGACTTGCGGCCGCGCCGCTGCTGTTGGCCAGCGCGCAGTACACCGATCTACCGCACCTGCTGCGGCGTCGCCACCGGATGGACCTTGCGGCGGAGATGCAGTGGGCGCTGCTTCCCCCGCTGTCGTTCAGCGCCGGCGGAGCTTCGGTGGCCGGTTTGCTGGAACCGGCATATGAAGTGGGTGGGGACTGCTTCGACTACGCATACAACGCCGGACTGTTGGACTTCGCGATGTTCGACATGGTCGGTCACGGTTTGCGCAGCGCCGTGCTGGCCGCGCTGGTGGTCGGCGCCTACCGGCACGCCCGCAGAGCCGGCATGGACCTGCCGGAGCTCGCGGGCGCCATCAACGCTGCGGCACTCACCTTCCCCGACACTGGCATCTTCGCGACCGCCGTCCTGGCCCGCCTCGACGTCTCCACCGGCCACTTGCGCTGGATGGCCTGCGGGCACCCGCACCCGTTGATCGTCCGCCGCGGTTCCATCCTGACCGCGGCGTCCCCCGCGCCGGGGCTGCCGCTCGGGCTGGGTACGTACGGCTCCGTCGTGGGTGACATCGTCGCGGTCGATCTCGAGCCCGGTGACGGGTACTCCTGTACACCGACGGCGTCATCGAGGCCCGAACTCCGACCGGAGATTTCTTCGGTGCGGAACGGCTGCGCGACCTTCTCGCCCGCGAACACGTTGCGGGCGACTCCCCGCAAGAAGTCGTCCGCCGACTCGTGCGCACCACGATCGAGCACACGGCGGACGCGGGGCTCCGCGACGACGCCAGCATGCTGTACATCCACTGGGCCGGCGCAGCCGGTTGAGACTGGACACCTAGAAGGTCTATGCCTAGGCTGCCGAGGTATGAGCAGTGCACATTTGAAGGGCAGTCTCGATCTGATGCTGATGGGGGTTTTGCGCCGCGGACCGGCCCACGGCTACGCGATCATCGCGGCGCTGAGAGAGCGCAGCCAAGGCGAGTTCGATCTCGCGGAGGGCACCATCTACCCGGCGCTCCACAGGCTGGAGGCGGCCGGCCGAGTCGCCAGCTGGACCGAACTCGCGCAGGGCCGCCGGCGTCGGACCTACGAACTGACCGCCCTGGGCCGCAAGGAGTTCGCCGCGCAACGGCGTGATTGGCAGGAGTTCGTGACGCACATGCAAGCGGTGCTGACATGACGGGCCGGCCGAGCGCGACGCCGATCGAGGACTACCTCGACGAGTTGCTACGCCGCACGCACGCGGATCCGCGGACGACCCGGCGGCTGCTGGACGAGGCGAGCGATCACCTCGCCGCTGCCGCCGCGGAAGTGGAGAAGGCGGGCACGCCCCGGATCGAGGCCGAGCGTGAGGCAGTGCGGCGGTTCGGGGCCGCCGCCGACGTTGCCCAGGCAACGTCGCGGCGCTCCTTCGCGACGCTGGTCCTCGAGACGGTGCGGGCCGCGATCCTGCTCGGCGGGTGGGGACTGGTAGCCGTCGGCATCAGCGGAGGCGTCGTCGCGCTGATGAGCGCCCTGTTCGGTCAGCGGTTCGTCGGCGGCGCAACGATCCTGGGCACCGGCCGGCCCGACGTGGGAGAGATCGCGCACGACGCCGTCGTGCTGCGGGCCCTCGCCGGCGCAGTGGGCCTGCTCCTTCTCGTCGGATACGCGCTGTTCGCCCGTGACCGCCAACCTGCGGTCGTCCTGCCGCGCGGTCTTGTCGACGCACTGGGCGCAGCGGCGTTCACCGCAGCGGCGGTCGGGCTCACCGGCGCATCGATCGACCAGGCCGTCACCGGTGGCGGCAGCAGCGGGGTGGGTTTCTTCCTCAGCGGCGCTCTGGTATCGCTCGCTGCCGCCATTGCGTTCAGTGCCCGCGCGACCCGCGCCCTGCTGCCATCACGCTAGCTCGCGTGCGGGTCGGGATCGAAGGCCAAGGGGTGCCACAGCCGCCGGCGAAGAGAACGCCTCGGCTCATTCGCGTCGGGCGAACCACACCTCCTCGACCGGCCACCGGCTCGCCCAGTCCGCCGTTACGTATTCGCCGCCGGGCGCGACGCCTTCGGCGACGTACAACTCGACCACGTCTTCACCCGTGAACCCCGATCCCCGGAGCAGCCTGATCCACTCCGTGACCCAGGTGGAATTCAACGCCTGCGTCGGATTCCCAGCTCATGCGGTGCAACCCGGCCTGCGGGCGCAACAGCCGACCAGTCGCCACCCCCGTGTCCGGCACGCACAGCATGAGAAGCAGGGAATTGCACGAGAACACGAGCCGGCCGTTGGGGCGCAGCACCCGCGCTGCCTCGGCCACCCATCGGTAGGGATCGCACCAGATGGACGCGCCGTACTCGCTGATGATCAGGTCGAAGCGGGCGCTGGCGAACGGGATGTGCTCGCCGTCGGCCTGCACCAGCGGGGAACCACAGCCCGAACTCGTCCTGCATCCGGCGCGCCGTCGCCAACTGCTGCGCCGAGTTGTCCCGCCCGACAGCGTTGCCACCGGCACGAGCCACCCACGACGACACATAACCCGTGCCGCAGCCCAACTCGAGGACATCAGCACGCGCCACATCGTCGGGCAGCATCCGAACCTGCGATTTCGGCGCGTTGCCGATCCCCCACGTCGGCTCGGGCTGAGCCCACAGCGGTCGCGCAGCGCGGGCGTACTCCGCAGCCAACTCGTCCAGTGCGCCCGGTTCGTCTTGACGTCAGGTCGTGAGAGACCTGGCGACGATCCGGGCCGCGGCGGAGATCCGGCGATCTTGTGCAGACACGCCGACAACTGCCCGCGTATCTGCACAAGATGGCTCCGTCGCCACCAGATCGGCTAGCCTCCGACCGGAGCGCTCGGGGTGAACTCGACGGGCAGCGACTCCAAGCCAGCGACGAAGTTCGAGGGCCGTCGGGGGCGTGGGGCGTCCGGGACAAGACGCAGATCGGGCAGGCGGGCGAACAGCCGCTCGAACATCACGCTGAGCTCGAGCCGGGCCAGTTGGTTACCGAGGCAGAAATGGCTTCCGAGACCGAACGCGAGATGGGGGTTGGGGTTGCGGTCGATGTCGAAGGCGTCGGGGACGTCGAAGACCTCTTCGTCACGGTTAGCCGAGGGATAGAACAGCATCAGCTGCGAGCCCTCGTCGAGCTCGACGTCGCCCACGGTGACCTTCCGGGTCGTGGTGCGGACCATGTCTTGGATCGGGCTCACCCAGCGCAGCATCTCCTCCACTGCCCGCGGGATGCGGCCGGCGTGGGCCTGCAGCGCGGCGAGTTGAGCGGGATGCTCCTGCAAGGCGAGCATGCCGCCGCTGAGCACGTGCCGCGTCGTCTCGTCGCCGCCGATCAGGATGAGGAGCGTCTCGAAGATGAGGTCGTCCTCGGTCAACCGGTCACCGTCGATCTCGGCATTGGTCAGGATGCCGATCAGGTCGTCGGTGCGGCCGCTCGCCCGTCGCTCGGCGATCACCGGGATCAGGTATTCGGAGTACTCGATGAATGCGGTGGACGCCGCCGCCATCGACTCCTCATCGGGCTGACCCTGGCTGCGGAGCATGTCGTCGGACCACCGCAATAGATCGGGGCGGACCTCGGGGGCGACGCCGAGCAGGTCACCGATCATGATCAGCGGCAGTTGGGCGGCGATGTCGTGGACGAAGTCGCAGGCGCCTCGCTCGCACACCGCGTCCAACACCTCGTCGCACACGGCGCCGATGTGGTTGGTGAGCCCGGCGACACGCCGGGGTGTGAAGCCCGCGCTCACCAGCTTGCGGCGCCGCGTGTGGATGGGCGGATCGGTCTCGATCATCATCGGCATCGCGTAGAACTTGGGCCGGACACCCTCCGCGTTGGAGAAGGTCGCCGGGTCGAGGCTGAGCGCGCGGACGTCGGCGTAGCGGGTGACCCCCCAGATGCCGTTGGCCTCGTCGTGATAGACGGGTTCGTGGCGCCGCATCCAGGCCCACGCGGCGTGCGGGTCGTCGGCGTAGAAGTCCCCGCTCATCAGGTCGACGGTCAGGGTCTCAGTCATTGGTGTCCTTCCGGTGCTTGGCGATCAGCTTCTCGACCTGTCCGTTGAGAGTGGCCGCCGTCGGCCAGCCGCAGTAGTGCGCGAGAAAGATGACGATCTCGCGGAGGGCCGCGTCGTCGAGCTCGCCCAGGCGGTAGGCGGAGTCGAGCTGGATGTCGAGGATGTCGTGCTTGCCGGTGGCCGCAAGGGCACCGATGAGCAACAGGCGGCGTTGCTCGGTCGTCAGCCCGGCGCGCGTCCAGATCTCGCCGAAGAGGTGGTCGCGGGTGACGGCGAAGAAGTCGCCGGGGAAGTCGCCGGACTCCCAGCCGTACACCTCGTTCATCTTGGCCAGGCCAGGCGGGATCTCCGGCATCATGCGACTCCCAGTCCGGGTCCGAGGCGGGTGAGGGCGAGATCCGCCAATGGCGTGTCGACGCCCAACTGGTCGCCGAGTTCGACCGCGAACGCCAGGTCCTTCTCGCCGAGCGATCGCACGTGGTCGAAGATCTTGAACCACGGGTCGTCCGGCGCCAGCGGACCGCTGCGGTCCCGCCACATGATCGCTCCGGCGCCCCCGGTGATGGCGTCGGTGTGCCGGACGATCTTGCCGAGTGTCGGCAGGTCGAGGCCAGCCGCGTCGGCCAGCGCGAGCGCCTCGGTGGCGGCGGCGAAGGCGACGAAGTGCAGCAGGTTGCGTGCGAGCTTGGCCGCGGTGCCGGCTCCGATCGGGCCGACGTGCACGACCAGGTCGGCCATCCGCTCGAGCAGGGGACGACCGAGGGCGAACGCGTCGGCCGACCCGCCGACCATGATCGCCAGCCGCCCGTCCTTCGCGCCGAGCGCTCCTCCGCTGACCGGTGCGTCGAGGATGTGGACGCGATGCGGCTCGGCGAGATCGGTTAGGACGCGTGGCGTGCCGGGGTCGACCGTCGAGTGGACCGACACCACCGTTCCCGGCGACGCGGCAGCCAGTATCTCGAGGACGACCGCGCGGACCTGCTCGTCGTCGCGCACCATCACCGAGATGTGGGCGCACTGCTCGGCCAGTTCGCCCACCGAGCCGGCCACCTCGGCGTCCAGGTCGGCGAGGCCGGCGGTGGCCGCCGCGGACACGTCGTAGACGCACAACGGCCCGTCCGTCAGCCGGCGGGCCATCGGCGCGCCGATCTGGCCGAGCCCGATGAACCCGCAACAGGTGGGCGCGGTGCGCGTCATCGCGCGGCCTCCGCGATCAGCTTGGTTTCCAGGTACTCCTCCAGGCCGGCCACGCCCATCTCGCGCCCGAGGCCCGACTGCTTGTAACCCCCGAACGGCGCGTCCGGCGCGAACCACACACCACCGTTCACACTCAGCGTCCCGGTGCGGATTCGCTTGGCCACGGCGCGGGCGCGCTCCGGATCGGCGGATGTCACGGCGCCGGACAGTCCGTAGGGCGAGTCGTTGGCGATCCGGACGGCGTCGTCGTCACCGTCGTGGGCCAGGACGACGAGCACCGGGCCGAAGATCTCTTCGCGCGACGTCCGGGCATCGTTGTCGAGCCCGGCGACGACCGTCGGTGCGGCCCAGAACCCCCGGTCGAAGTCGGGGCGCGTCCCGCCGACTGCGAACCGGCCGCCCTCGGCCCGGGCCAACGCCAGGTAGCCCTCCACCCGGTCGCGCTGGACGGAATTGATCAGAGGCCCGCACACCGTCGCCGGATCGGTCGGGTCACCGACCTTGATGTGCTGCATGGTGCGGGCGGCGACCGCGACCGCCTCGTCGTAGCGGGCCCGCGGCACGATCAGGCGGGTCGTCAGCGCGCAGCCCTGGCCGGCGTGCACGCACACGCTGTACGCGGCGAGCCCCGCCCCGGCGCCGAGGTCGCCGTCGTCGAGGACCACGGCCGCCGACTTGCCGCCGAGCTCCAGGAACACCCGTTTGAGGGTCCCGGCCGCGCTCGCCATCACCGCGCGGCCGGTTGCCGTCGAGCCGGTGAACGAGACGAGGTCGACGCGCGGATCGCTCGTGAGCATCGCGCCGGCCACGTGCTCCGGTGAGGTGATCACGTTGAAGACCCCGGCCGGTAGATCGGTGTGCTCGGCCGCCAGGCGGCCGAGTTCCGCGGCGATCCAGGGAGTGTCGGGCGCCGGCTTGAGTACCACCGTGTTTCCGGCCGCCAGCGCCGGACCGATCTTCGCCAGGTTGATCTGGTTCGGGAAGTTCCACGGCGTGATCGCGGCCACCACGCCGACCGCCTCACGATGGACGTGGCGCGTCGTCGGAATGCCCATCGGCGCCGCCGGGCCCAGCTCGCGTTCCCATTCGTAGCCCGCCGCGAGGTCGGTCACCCATGCCAGCGACTCGACCGGCAGGTCGTACTGCGGCCCGGTCGTCAGGCGCGCCGGCGCGCCGGCTTCGGCGGTGGTCAGCGCGCGCATGGCCGGCCCGTGGTCGACGAGGGCGCGGTGCAGCTGGCGCAGGCACTCGATCCGGAAACCCACATCCGTCGACCACGCCGTCTCGTCGAAGGCCCGGCGAGCCGCGGCGACGGCGGCCCCGACGTCGCCGGCGGTGGCCGCCGGCGCCGCGCCGATGACCTCTTCGGTCGCCGGGGTGACGATCGGGTAGGTCGCGCCGCCGGACGCGGCCGCCAGCTTGCCGTCGATGAGAAGCTGCGCCGGCGCCGTCACTTGCGGGTGATCCGCACGGGCAGGTGGGCGAACCCGCTGACGTTGATGGAGTGCACCCGCTCGATCCCGGCGCCGTCGTCCACGTCGATCCGGCCGGCGCGGGCCAGGAGTTCGGACAGCGCAATGTTCGCCTCCAGCCGAGCCAGGTTGGCGCCCAGGCAATAGTGCCGTCCCGCGCCGAAACTGATGAGTGCTGAGGTGTCTCGGTCGATGTCGTAACGCTCGGGGTCGGGGAAGACGGCCGCGTCGCGGTTGGCCGACGCGAGCAGCAGGACGAGCTGCGCACCGGCCGGGGCCACCTGACCGTGCAGGGCGACGTCCTTGAGCAGGTAGCGGGCCAGCACGTGCGTCGAGCTGTCGAAGCGCAGCGTCTCGTTGACCCAGCCCGGCACCCGCGACTCGTCGGCCTGCACGAGGGCCAGCTGATCAGGATGGCGATCGGCCCAGTACACGCAGTTGCCGAGCAGCTTGGTCGTCGTCTCGTTGCCGGCGACGATCATCAGGAAGGCGAAAGCGAGGATCTCGGAGTCGGCCAGGTGATCGCCGTCGGCGTCGGCCGCCGCGAGCGCGGAGATGAGGTCGTCGCCCGGGTGCTTGCGCCGGTCGGCCAGCACGTCGGTGAAGTAGGCGAACAGCGCCATGGCGGCGTCGATCCCCGCCTGGGGTACGTCGCGCGCGCCGGGCGGGCGATGGATGAGCAGGTCGGCCAGGCGGCGCAGCTCCGCCCGGTCGGCCTTGGGCACTCCCATCATCGTCGAGATGACGTCCATCGGCAGTTTGCCGGCGAACTCGTCGATGAAGTCGACGGTGTCGCCGTCGGCCATCGCATCCAGGTACTCGCAGGCCAAGGCCCGGATCTGCGGCTCGAGCTGTTGTATGCGTCGCGGCGTGAAGCCCCGCGAGACCAGCGCCCGCAACCGCGTCTGCTCCGGCGGATCCATAGCGAGGAAGGACATGGCGTATTTCGCGTTCGGCCCCCACGCGGCCGGGTCGAGTGACACGCCCATGCAGTTGGAGTACGTCGCCTCGTCGCGCAGCGCGGCAGCGACGTCGACGTGGCGCGAAAGCGCCCAGAAGTCGAGCTCCACGTTGTGATACAGCGGCGCGTTCGCGCGTAGGTCGGCGTACACCGGGTACGGGTCAGCCTGCACCTTGTAGTCGTACGGGTTGTAGCGAAGCGTCGCAGTCACCTGCGCCCCCCGACGACAAGTTTGGCGAAGCGCGCCATCCGGACACCGAGTGTCGCGTACTCCGCGTGACCCAGACCGACCTGCAACATCGCTCCCGACCAGGCGATGGTCAGGGCGTCGAGCACATCGGCGCGCGCTCGGTCGCCCAGCGCGGTCGCTATCCGGGCGTTGATCTCGTTCCCGATGAGCAGGCGCAACTGCCGGACGTCCGGTTCCGGAGCCAGCATCGCCGACGTCGTGGCGGCGGCAAGCTCTTTCTCCGACGCGAGGAAGTCCGCGAGATCGTTGAACACTTCGACGACGCGGGCGAGCGGCGTCGTCAACGTCTCCTCGAGCCGGGGACGCTGATTGAGCCGCCGCCAGAAGATCTCGGCGACGAGATGGTTCTTGGACGAGAAGTACGTGTAGGCGGTCGCGGGGGCGACTCCGGCGCGATGCGCCACGCTGCGCACTGTCAGCTCGTCGAAGCCGACCTCACGTAACTCGTCGCGCGCAGCGGCAAGGACCCGTTCGACGGTGCCCGCTTGGCGCGTGTTGAGTTCGCGGCGGGTGGCCTGCGTCGGCTCGGAACTGGACACGGGTCCAGACAGTAGTCCAGTCACGCGCGTGCCGCTATCCCCGCCTCGACCTCGATGCGGAACCCGAGGGCGCGCTGACGACGGTATGAGCCGGCTGAACGTCGTGAATTCGCGTTCTGCAGCGGGCATATCTTCGCCCGACCGCAGGTTCTATGCGAACCGAGATCGACGCGCGCCCGAGGAGAAGAAGATGTCCGCAGTCCTGACGCCCGACAACCGCCACGAGGTCCTCACTGCGCGACTCGCCGCCCTGCGCGCCGACCGGCACGACATTCTCGCCGAGATCGCACCGGTGGGCGTCGGCGACGACGCCGACCGGGCCACCAACGTCGACGGCCACGTCCGCCTGGCGATGCTCGACCAGCGCATCGCCGCCGTGGAAGCCGAACTCGCCGAAACCGAGTTGGGGACCAAGCGCCCCGAGGTCGAGGAAGGCACTGTCGCGATCGGCAAAGTGGTCACGGTTGATCTCGGCGACGGGCCGGAGACGTATCTGCTCGGCACCGTCGAAGAGGCCGGCGCCGGAGTGGACGTGATCACTCCGAGCAGCCCGCTCGGCAAGGTCCTGCAGGGTGCCCGCGTCGGCGCGACGCTGTCCTACGCCGCCCGCCCGGGCCGCACGTTGCAGGCCACTCTGCTCGCCGTGGCGTGACCGTTTCGACGTTGGCGACGCCGGTCAGCTCCGCAGCGCGGGGACCGGCGCCAACAGCGCGGCGACCAGCATGGCGTTGAGGTTGGCCACGAAGGCCGACTCGTCGAGCACGAATGGTCCGCCTTCTTCGATCCGCACGGCTCGGTCGGCGAGCGCAGCCGTCAGCGCCCCGATCATGACCGCGATGCGTTCCCCGGCCAGTTCCGCCGGCATGGACTCTGCACAGATGCGGTGGACCTGCTCGAGCTGCGCGCGCAGTGCGCGGCTGACGATGGGCGGCGGGACCGACCCGCTGCGCACGCCGGCGTGCCCGGCCAGCTGCGCGGTGATCCGCAGGAAGTAGCGACCCTCTTGTGTCTGCAGCCGGTCAGCGGTCGGCTGCACCATGTCGGCGATCACCGTGGCCAGATCGGGCTGGCTCTCCTGCGCAGCGAGGCGCCGCACGCGCGCGGGCTCCATCGCGTCGATGTGCCATTGGCAGATCGCGCTTAGCAGACCGTCGCGTGAGCCGAAGTGATAGTGCACGGCCGAGTCGTTCGCCTGCCCCGCCGCACGCACGATGTCGCGCATCTGCGCCCCATGGATCCCGTTCACGGCGAAGAGCCGCTCACCCGCGGCGATGAGCTTGGCCCGCGTCCCACTTGCATCCACAGCCATAGTAAAAGCATAGTTAGTAACGTTGGTCATTACGTAGGAATCTAAGGAGAATGTATGGGGGGCGCCCCTTCCGCTCCGCTCCGGTACGACCCGTACGACCCAGCAGCTCTCGAGGATCCGTACGCCGCATACCGGGAATTACGCGATTCCGACCCCGTTCACCTGCACACCGGCCGATACGGCGACGGCGACTTCTACGTGCTGTCCCGGTTCGAGGACATCTGGGCCGCGGTCCGTCGAGCCGACCTCTTCTCCTCGGCGCAGGGCATCACGTTCCGCAACGAGCGCAGCGCGCTCGGCCTGGCCCCGACGCTGGTCATGCTCGACCCGCCGGTGCACACCGGCCTGCGCGCGCTGATCGGCTCGGCGTTCACGCCGAAACGCGCCGCGCGCCTGGAGGGCGAGCTGCGCGAGTTCGTCCGTGGCCGGATAGCCGAGATGGAGCGCAGAGCCGCCGACGGTGAGCCCGTCGACCTGCACCGGGACTTCTCGTCCCCCGTGCCGACCTTCGTCCTCGGCTCGCTGCTCGGCATTCCGGACTCCGACCGTTCCCGCCTCGATCCCTGGGTGGCCGGCCTGACCAGGTTGCAGAACGCCGGATTCGCCGTCAACGGCGTCGGCGATGCGGTCGCCTCGGTCGCCGAGATGTATGCGTACTTCAGCGATGTCGTCGCCGCGCGCCGGGCCGAACCGCGTGACGATCTGCTCGGTGCGCTGGTTGCGGCGGACATCAACGGCGAGCGGCTGACCGACTGGGACATCCTCGGCTTCTGCTTCGTCATGGTGGCCGGCGGTAACGACACCACCGGAAACCTCATCTCCCACGGCGTGATGCTGCTCGATCAGGACCATGCCGCGCGCGAGCGGCTGGCCGCCGATCCCGCCCTGATCCCGAACGCGCTCGTCGAGTTCCTCCGCCTCGAGTCCTCCGTGCAGGGCTTGGCGCGGATGACCACGGCCCCGGTGACCGTGCGTGACGTCAAGATCCCCGAGGGCGTCAAGGTGCTCATGCTGTACGGGTCGGGGAACCGGGACGAGCGGGAGTTCGGCGCCGACGCGGACCGCCTCGACCTGACCCGCGACATCAAACGGCATCTGGCGTTCTCGAGCGGCGCGCACTTCTGCATCGGCTCGCACTTCGCCCGGCTGCAGGCCCGAGTCGCGTTCGAGGAGCTGTACGCCCGACAGCCGCATGTCGGGGTCGACGTGCCGGCCGGACGTCGGCTGCACTCGTCGTTCACTCGTGGATGGATCAGCCTGCCCGCGACCGGGGTCGAACCGGCCGGATTCAGAAAGCCGTGACGTCGAAGATCGCGGCCAGCGCGACCCCGGCGACCAACAGGCCGCCGGCGTTGCGCGTGTGTAGGAAGGCCCAGGCTGCGTACCAGAGCGGCCAGACGGGGAAGCCGCGCGGCTTGGTCTCCGGTGCCGCCTTGGTCAGCGGGCCCCAGACCTGTCGCGCGGCCGGGATCGACACGAGGCCGAGCAGCGCGGGCCAGGGCAGGCACTGGGCGGCCACGGCGGCCACCAACAGAACGTAGTAGCCGGCGATCAGCCCGCGGGTGACGGCCAGGGCTCGCACCCGGCCGAGGAGCACCGGAACCGTGCGGATCCGCAGCGGCGCATCGAACGGGATCTTGTCGGTGTGCTTGCCCATGAGCACGGCCGTGCACAGCAGCGCGTAGGGCAGGCCCGCCGCCCAGACCTCCCATGGCAGGTGGCCGGTGGCCGAGAAGTACGTGCCGCCCACCATCAACGGCCCCCACGTGATGAACACGTCCAGTTCGCCGAGGCCGCGTTTCTTCAGCCGTAAGGGCGGCGCGGTGTAGGCCGCACTGAGCAGGAATCCGCCGATGCCGAACGCGAGCACCCACGGCCCACGGGCGGCGGCCAGCACGATCATGATCGCCAGGTCGGCGAGGTTGATGGCGAGCGCGATGGCGGCCAGCTGCCGCCGCGTCGTCAAGCCCGACAGGATTGGATGCGGGGCGTACTGCGCGCGCGGATAGCTCGCCGTGTCCTGCCCGACGTCGGAGTCGAAGAGGTCGTTCATCACGTTGTTGGCCACATGGGCGAGGACGATGCCCAGCAGCGCGAGCAGGAAGTACCCGGTGGAGAACCCCGGCTGGCGCACTGCCAGCAGACCGGCCAGGAGACCGGCGACCAGCGTCATCGGCAGGACGGCGGCGCGGGTCAGGACGAGGGCCTTGGTGAGCCCGTCCACATGGCCACGCGGCGGATTCGTCGTCACCACGGCATAGAGCCAGCCGTTGAACCGCTCATGGAGCGTCGGATTGTCCGGAACGGTGACAACGGGCACTTCGCCGGCGCTGCGATCGAGCGGCTGGGTCACCCTGCCGAGGGTAGGCGCACGCGCCGGAAAAGCAGCGCATCGGTGGAATGATGAAGCGATGACGGGGACGTTGGAGCGCTCGTCGGTCCAATCGGACCGTCGACGGTTTCCCGGCTTGCTGCCGCACCGCATGCTGCTGTGGCGCCGGCCCGTGTGGTGGCAGGAGATCGCCATCGTCGCGTTCGGCTACTGGCTCTACACGCTCGGCTGCCGGGCGATCCCCGCCGAGGCCGCCCTCGCCCACCGGCACGGCCTGGCGATCCAGCATCTGCAACAGAAGCTCGGGCTGAGCTGGGAGCCCTCCTTCAACCGCTTCGTCGCCGCGCACGAGTGGCTGGCGCAGACGATGGACTACTACTACGCCACCATGCACTTCATCGTGACGCCGGTTGTTCTGGTCTGGCTCTTCAGTCGCCGCGCCCACCTGTACCGCGGCGCCCGCACCGTCATCGTCGCCACCACCTTGATCGGGCTGCTCGGCTTCTACCTCTATCCGACCGCGCCGCCCCGACTGCTACCCGGCTTGGGTTATGTCGACACCGCGTTGAAGTTCCACACGTGGGGATCGCTCGCCGATCCCGACATCGCCAAGCACTCGAATCAGTTCGCGGCGATGCCCAGCCTGCACATGGCGTGGGCGATCTGGTGCGGGCTGTCGATCTTCGCGGCTGCCCGGCATGTCGCGGTGCGGATCGTCGGTCTGCTCTACCCGCTGGCCACGCTCGCTGTGATCGTCGGCACCGCGAACCACTTCATCCTCGACGCCGTGGGCGGCGCCGCGCTCGTCGGCCTCGGCTTCGCCGTCCAGTGGGCGATGTCCGGGCACGGTGCGTACGTGGACGTCAGGACACCGGAATCAGCTGGAACACCTTGATCGTGCGGCGCGTCCGCTGCTCGTACTTGGCGAAGTTCGGCCAGGTGTGCACCATCCCCGGCCACAACTCGTCCCGCTCCTCCCCCTCGATCCGGCGGGCGGTGAAGTCCGCCGTCCGGCCCTTATGCCGTAGTTGGCCGGCCATCGCGGCTTCGAGGTTGCCGACCCACATCGGCTCCTTCGGGCCGCCGAAGTACGAGCCGGCGACCAAGAACGTCTCGCCGTAGGGGACGCACAGCAGCGGGGTGCTACGCGCGATGCCGCTGCGCCGACCCCGGACGGTCATTGTCAGGCTGGGCAGGCCGGCGACGTCGAGCAACCCGAAGCGGCCGCGGGTGAGTCGCTGCAGCCGGGTGTCGGCCCACAGGATCTGCGGGAGCAGGCGGGGCAGCCAGGAGATCCCACCGATCCGCACGGCGAGCGGTGTCAAAATCCCCATCGGCTGATCGTAGGAACTCCTCAGGCGAGGACGCGCACCGGCTGCCCGTCCGTCCACGCCAGGATGTCCTCGACGACCTGCGCGAACCACGTGCGGTAGTTGTCGGTGGTGACGTAGCCGATGTGCGGCAGCAGCAACGTGTTGGGCATCGAGCGCAATGGATGGTCGAGCGGCAAGGGCTCGATGTCGTAGACGTCCAGGGCCGCACCGGCGATCCGCCGGGCGCCCAGCGCCTCGATCAGCGCGGGTTCGTCGACGATCGGTCCGCGTGAGGTGTTGACCAGGTAGGCCGTCGGTTTCATCGCCGCGAACTCAGCGGCACCGATCAGGCCGCGGCTCGCGTCCGACAACGGCATGTGCACCGTGATGACGTCGGCCTCGGCGAACAATTCGCGCTTGCCGACCGCGCGTACGCCGTGCGGGTCGGCCCGTTCCTGCGTGAGGTTCGGCGACCACGCGAGGACCGACATCCCGAACGCCTGCGCCAGTTCGGCCACCGGGATGCCCAGGTGCCCCAACCCGACGACGCCGAGAGTGAGGCCCGACAATCCGGGACCGATCGTGTGCTGCCAGCCGCCCGCGCGCACGGCGGCGTCCTCCTGAACGAAGTTTCGGGTGAGCGCGATGATCATCCCGATCGTCACCTCGGGCACCGAACTGCCCGTGCCCGTCGTGCCGCAGACGGTGACTCCCTGTGCCGCGGCCGCGGCAAGATCGATCGCCGCGTTCTTCATCCCGGTGGTGACGAGCAGCCGAAGCTGCGGCAACTCCGCCAGCAGCGCGGCCGGGAACGGCGTGCGCTCGCGCATCGCAACCACGACTTCGCTGTCGCGCAGCCACTCGAGCAGCTCCGTCCGGTCGTCGGTGTGGGCCGAGCGGACCTCGATCGCGTAGCGAGCCGCCACCGCGGACCAGTCGGCGCTGGCGAGGGCGACCGACTGGTAGTCGTCGAGGATCGTCAGGGTGGGCATGGCGCCGATGCTATGGGGCGCTCGTGCGTCAGGCGTAGGCGTAGTCCTCGAGCGGGAAGCGGTCGGCTTCGCGGAAGGCGTTGATCGTCGACGTCGGCCGCAGGATCGCCGCCTCGCCGTGCTGATTGAAGTAGTAACTGCGCGCGGAGGAACACGAGCCGAGATTGAAGACCGAGTCGCCGAGCCGGCTGCGCATCCGGTCGAGGAACTCGGCGTTGGCCTGCTCGGAGACCTCGAAGGTCGTGGCGCCGCGGCGGCGCAGCTCACCGAAGAGCCGCTTGAGGTGGCGCATCTGCGACTCGATGGTCGTGAAGTAGGACAGCCCGCTGTAGGAGTAGGGGCTCGACAGCGTGATGTAGTTCGGGAAGTACGGGACGGCCACGCCCTCGTAGGCCTGGAACCGGTTCTCCCGCCACCACTTGCCCAGGTTGCGTCCGTCCCGCCCGATGATCTCGATCGCCGGGAAGTTCGTCGTCCAGATGTCGAATCCGGTCGCGAGGACGAGGG
>NZ_JBHEMO010000027.1:0-6610 GCF_046262535.1 Jatrophihabitans sp.
GTCGAGGCGCTGACCGTCGCGGCCATCGACGGCCATCCGTTCGGCCCCATCACCTTCACCGGCGACCGGTGGGCCTTCCCCGACGTCCGCCTGCTGTCGCCGTTCCTGCCGAGCAAGGTGGTGGCCATCGGCAAGAACTACGGCGACCACATCAGGGAGATGGCGCCCGGGGGCGAACTGCGGCCGGAGGACGAGGCCCGGATGACGACGTCCACGCCACCGCTGATCTTCCTGAAGCCGTCCACCTCCGTCATCGGCACGGGGGACGCGATCCGGTTGCCGCCCTCGAGCACCGAGGTGCATTTCGAAGGTGAGCTGGCGGTGGTGATCGGCACCCCGGCGCGCAACGTCGCACCTGAGGACGCCTTGAAGCACGTGTTCGGCTACGCGGCCGCCAACGACGTCACCGCGCGGGACCAGCAGCGCGCGGACGTGCAGTTCACCCGGTCGAAGAGCTACGACTCCTTCTGCCCGCTCGGCCCGTGGGTCGAGACCGTGCTCGACCCGTCCGACCTGCGCGTCGTCACCACCGTCAACGGCCAGGTGAAGCAGGACGGCCGGACGAGCCAGATGGTCCATGACGTGCGCACCCAGATCGCCTTCGTCTCGGCGATCATGACGCTGTTGCCGGGGGACGTGATCCTGACCGGCACGCCGGCCGGCGTGGGCCCGATCATCAGCGGCGACACGGTGAGCGTCGAGATCGCGGGCATCGGCACGTTGACCAACCCCGTCGTGAAGGCGTGACCACGCCACGTCTGCGGGTCGCGCCCTCACCGACAGGTGATCCGCACGTCGGGACCGCGTACATGTCGCTGTTCAACCTGGGTTTCGTACGGCGGTACGGCGGACGGTTCATCCTTCGTATCGAGGACACCGATCGGGCCCGGTTCCGGGCCGACAGCGAGCAGCAGATCTACGACACCCTGCGGTGGCTGGGCCTGACGTGGGACGAGGGCCCCGACGTCGGCGGCCCCTACGCGCCGTACCGGCAGTCCGAGCGGCTCGAGACCTACCGGCCCTTCGTCGAGCAGTTGCTCGCCGACGGGCACGCCTACCACTGCTGGTGCAGCGCTGAGCGGCTGGCGCAGATGCGCGAGGAGCAGCGAGCGCAGAAGCGGCCGACCGGCTACGACCGGCTCTGCCTCGGCAAGACGGCCGAGGAGCGACTCGCCCTGGGCGGCGCCACTGACACGCCGGTTGTGCGCATGCTCATCCCGGATGACCCGCCGCTCATTTTCACCGACGTGATTCGCGGCGAGGTGTCCGCGCCGCGGCCGGACGACCAAGTGATCCTGAAGGCTGACGGCTTCCCCACGTATCACCTCGCCGTGGTGGTCGACGACCACCTGATGGGCATCACCCACGTGGTGCGCGGCGAGGAGTGGATCTCGTCCACGCCGAAGCACGTACTTCTCTACCAGTGGCTGGGCCTACCGGTGCCCGCCTTCGCCCACATGCCACTGTTGCGCAACGCCGACAAGTCCAAGATCTCCAAGCGCAAGAATCCGGCGGCGCGGCTCACGTGGTTCATCGAGCAGGGCTACCTGCCCGAGGCCTTGATCAACTTCCTCGCGCTCCTGGGCTACGGACCGCAGGGCGAGTCGGAGATCTTCTCCTTCGCCGACTTCAGTGCCAGCTTCGACTGGGCGCACGTCAACGCCGTCGGGCCGGTGTTCGATCTGCAGAAATTGGACTGGCTCAACGGCCACTACATTCGGGAGCTCGGCGTCGACGAGTTCGCCGAACGCTTGGTCGACTTCGCAGCGCGCACGGAGGACCTCAGCCCGGACGCCACGGCCCTGTTGCGCGCCGGCGCGCCGCTGGTCCAGGAACGCAGCCAGACCCTGCTGCAGGCACTGGATCTGCTGCGGTTCCTGCTCGTCGCCGAGATCGATTTCGCGGTGGACGAGGCGGCGGCCACCAAGCAGCTCGGCGAGTCGGGCCGGCCCGTCATCGAGGCGGCCACGGCTGCCCTCCAAGCACTGCCCGAGTGGCGCGCGGGGGCCATCGAGGAAGCGTTGCGCGCAGCGCTGGTCGAGGGCCTGGCGCTCAAGCCCCGCAACGCGTTCGGGCCTGTGCGCGTGGCGGTCACCGGCGGCACGGTCTCGCCACCGCTGTCCGAGTCGATGGAGATCCTCGGCCGCGAGCGCTCGCTGAGTCGGCTGAGCGCCGCCCGCCGATGACCGCTCGACGAGTGGCCGTGGTACTGGGGACCCGGCCGGAGATCATCAAGCTGGCCGGGGTGATCGAGGGCCTCGGCGACGCGGCGGTGGTCATCCACACCGGCCAGCACTACGACGACGACCTCTCCCAGGTGTTCCTGGACGGTCTGGGGCTGCCGCGCCCTGCGCACCAGTTGCACCTCGGCGGCCTGTCCCGAGCGGCGCAGATCGGGCGGGGTACCGAGCACGTGGCCGACCTCCTCACCCGGATCGAGCCGGCCGCCGTAGTGGTGCAGGGCGACACGAACTCGGCGCTGGCCGGCGCGCTGGCCGCCAACTCCACCGGTTTCCCGATCGTCCATGTCGAGGCCGGGCTGCGCAGCTACGACCGCGCGATGCCCGAGGAGCACAACCGCGTCCTCGTCGACCACCTCTCCGACCTGCTGGCGGCCCCCACCACGACAGCGGTGGCCAATCTGGCCCGCGAAGGCATCAACGGCGATCAGGTCATCTGTTGCGGCAACACCGTCGTCGAGGCCGTGCGCCGTCAGTTGCCGAACCCGGGACGTCGCGCCCAGCTCCTGGCCGAATACGGCCTGGAACCGGCCGGTTACGTCCTCGCGACCCTCCATCGACCGGAGAACACCGACGATCCGGCCGTTCTCGGGCGAATTCTCGCCGAGCTCGGGTCACTGCCCCTCCCCGTGGTGCTACCGCTTCATCCACGGACCGCGGCCGCCGCCCGAGCCGCCGGCATGGAGGGACTCCTGGAGCCCCTCCGCGTCGTCGACCCGATGGACGGCGTCACCTTCCTGGGCCTCGCGGCCGAGGCGGCCGTCCTGGTGTCAGATTCCGGCGGCGTGCAAGAAGAGGTCACCATCCTGGGCCGTCCCCTTGTCGTGGTTCGCCGCTCCACGGAGCGGCCGGAGGCCTTCGAGCACCACGCCGTGCTCGTCGGACCGGAGCGGGTGGCCGCCGCCACAAAGGCTTACCTGCCCGGAATCGCTGGGCTGCACGCCCGCTTGGCCGCGTTGCCGAGTCCGTACGGGGACGGTTCGGCGTCCAGCGCCATCGTGGCCGCCTTGCGTGTTATGTTCCTTTAAATTGGCGCTGCACCTTCGTTTCTCTTTCTCGAGTTGCTCGTTGGACGGTTCGAGGCAAGAGTTAGGCAGGTACTGTCTGGTTAGGATCGGCTCGTCGGCCACGTCCCACGGGGGATGACGGACGGAGAGCGGAACTTCGCTCACAGAGGTAGTTGGCACAGGACGTTCGCAGTACGCGGCGTGACCGAGAGGACCGGATTCCATGCGCAAGCCAAACTCGAAGGCCGTGCGAATCACCGCACTGGCCGCGGCCGCAGCATTCGCGCTGCTCCCGATGGCGCCCGCGGCAGCGGCCGCCGCGGGTACCTCGAGCGCGTTCGGCGTTCAGGTGAAGGTGCTCAACGCAATTACCATCGGCCCTACGCCGACGAGCACCTTTCCGCCGGGAAGCAATGACGCGACGGTTCCGGTGGATCTCGGCGCGTTGGGCAACCTCGAGGCCGTCTACGCGCACACGTCGGGCAACACGAACACGCCATCGTCGTCAGCGTCAGCGGGCACGGCGAACGTCAACCTGCTGGGCACCACGGTCGCCGGCGTGACCGCGTACGCGATCCACGCCAATGCGGTCTCGGCGACATGCACTGCCACGGGCGACACCGTCTCCGGTAGCACGACGATCGCCAATCTGGCCGTCGGTCTTAATCCGGTCGTCAACCTGACCGCCGCCACCACTCAGCAGGTCCTCGTCATCCCTGGCGTGGCAAGTGTGATCATCGGCGAGCAGATCACGAACCCGACGGACGGCTCACTCACCGTGAATGCTCTGCACATCACGCTACTCAACGGGAACGGCGCGGACATCATCATCGGCAGCGTCACCTGTACGCCGACGCCGGTCGCCGGCGTGGCCGCTTTCTCCTTCCAGGACCTGCCGCTGATCCTCGGTGCCCTTGCGCTGATCGTGGTCATCGGTTTCGGCATCCGGACCGGCATCCGCCGCCTCGGATCCGCAGCGTGATCTCAGCCGACAAGAGGAGCATCTGATATGTACGGCGGTAGGGGTACGGGCGGCGTGGCCGTGGGCGGCGGAACCGTCGGCGGCCTGGCCACCACCGGCGTGCCGATCATGTTGACGATTCTCTTGGCTGTCGCCCTCGTGGTTGGTGGGCTGCTGTTCCTACGTTGGGGAACGGTCCGCCGCGGTCGCCAGTCGTCGTAACATCGAACGGCGCGCTCTTCCTGCGGGCAAAGGGGTACTCACGAGGTAGGCCGTCATGGGTGTAGTGCTGCTGGAGTTCGTGGCGCTGTTCGTGACGGTGCTCTTCCTGAGCTACGTGGCGATGATCCTCGTCCCGTTCCTGCGGCGACCGCGGACGGTTCCCGGCGATTCGAGCGAGTTCGAGTGGCACTTCTTCATCCCGGCCCGGGATGAAGAGGCCGTCATCGAGACGACGCTCAACCGCTGCCGGGCCGATTTCCCGGAAGCGCATGTCTGGGTGATCGACGACGCCAGTACCGACCGCACGGCCGAGATCGTGCACAGGATGTCGCTGTTCGACTGGAACATCCATCTGGTCCGTCGCGAACTGCCCAACGCCCGCACCGGCAAGGGCGACGCCCTCAATGCGGCGTACTACGCGCTGAGCGACTGGTTCCCGTCCTGGGCCGACCGCAGCCGGGCGATCGTGGCTGTCCTCGACGCCGACGGCCGGCTGGCGCCGGAGGCATTGGACTATGTCAGCTCGCCGACGGTGTTCGGGGACCCGTCGATCGGCGCGGCGCAGATCTCCGTACGCATGGAGAACCGCAACGATCTCGGTCAGTTCGCGACGCCGTCCCGTCTCGGGCTCAGCTTTTCCCGCTTCCTCGTGCGAATGCAGGACCTCGAGTTCATGACCACGATGTCGGCGATGCAGATGCTGCGTGAGCGCACCGGTTCGGTCGGCATGGGCGGCAATGGGCAGTTCAGCCGGCTCACTGCCCTCGACGAGATCGCCCGGCGTTACTCCGAGCCGTGGCACGGCGCGTTGCTCGAAGACTACGAACTCGGCCTGCACATCCTGCTCGCCGGTTACAAGAACCGTTTCGTCTACGACACCTGGGTCGAGCAAGAGGGGCTGCTGACCATGCGGCGCCTCGTCACCCAGCGCACGCGGTGGACGCAGGGCACCATGCAGTGCTCGGTGTACCTCGGCGAGATCGTCCGCTCGCCCAACTTCACCAACGCCGGCGTTGTCGAGTCCTGCTATTTCCTGGTGACGCCGTGGCTGCAGGTGGCCGGCGTGTTCCTGTGGCCGCTACTGCTCCTGTTCACCGTGCTGCAGGCCTTCAACTACCCCTCCGGCCCGGGTGCGTTCTTCGCCGAGTTCTGGCCGGTCGCGGGTGTGACCGTGATCTTCGGCGCCTTGCCGTTCATCATGTGGGGGCCGGTCTACCGCAAGGTGGTCGAGCCGCAGTTGAGCCGGCGGCACGCCTGGCTGCTCGGTCTCGGCAACGCCATCTACCTCTACTACACCTATGCCTCCACGCCGCGTGCGTTCGCGCGAGTGCTCATGCGCAGGACCGGATGGGCCAAGACGCGCCGCAACTCCGAGGCGCTCACTCGCGGGCCGGTGGCCAGTGACGTCTGACGTCAACGTCGGATCGGTGCGGCGAAGCGGCGCCCGCCGCCACCTGCCGTCGCTGGATTTTCAGCTGCCCGTCGCTGCGCACGCCGCCCAGCACTATCGGCGGTCGAAGACCGGCCCGGTGGCCGGCCTGCTGATGTACGGGGCGGCCTTCTGGCTGGCCATCCAGAACGACACGTTCCGCCGCTTCGAAGCGGCGGCCGTCACGCCGCTCACCGACCTCGCGACCGGACTGCACAAGGTCCAGACGACGAAGACGGTGGTGTTCTTCGGTCTGGGCACGCCGCGAGCGTTCGGCCTCGACATCACCAACGAATGCACCTCGGCGCTGCTGCTGATCCCACTGCTGGTGATGATGGGTTCGTTCGCCGTGTTCACCCGGATCAGCATGGCGCGCCAGCTCGTCGCCCTGTTCGTCGGAGCGTTCCTCATCCTGGCCGTCAACGCCTTCCGGGTCGCGCTTATCGCGTGGGCGACCTGGAAGTACGGCTACGACCCGGGCTACACGTACAGCCACGTGTTTGTCGGGTCGGCGTTCTCGCTCGTGGGCTTCGTCGGTGCCATGTTGATCGCCCTGTGGATCCTCGTCCGGGCCGACCGCAAGAAGTCGGAGATCAGCCCGGCCGCAACGCCGGACATCGACACGGCCGTGACGACTGTGCTGCCTCGCGTGTCGGACGGGCCGATCCAGGAGCGCCCCTCGGCGGCGCCGGCCCACCGATCGGCCGAGGCTCACCGCCCACGGCTGCAGGTCATCCGACGGGCCGGGGCA
>NZ_JBHEMO010000028.1:0-36721 GCF_046262535.1 Jatrophihabitans sp.
GGCGCGCCCGGCAGGACTCGAACCTGCAACCTCTTGATCCGTAGTCAAGTGCTCTATCCGTTGAGCTACGGGCGCTGGTGGTACCGACGGGACAGTCTACCGGCTGACCGGCGAGCGACCCGACCCGACCGCGGTCAGCGGAGGCTCCGGGATTCGAACCCGGGATGGGCTTGAGACCCAAACCGCATTAGCAGTGCGGCGCCATAGACCAGACTAGGCGAAGCCTCCAAGCGGCCGAGGACTCGCACAGCCACCGGGCGAAAGCCTACAAGGTCGGCCAGAGCCCGTTCAAAGCCCGCCCTGGACGCCGGTCAGCGGACCTCGACGAGCGGGATGAAGATCTGCTCGATGATGTCGATGATGTCGCGCTGGGTGAGAGGCTCGCGCTGCAGGATGACCCGGTGCGAGAGCACGGCGGGGATGACGTCGGCCACGAGCTGGGTGGCCGCCTCGGGCCGCACCTCGCCGCGCTGGACGCCACGCCGGAGCAACGAGAGCAGGGCCGCGCGCCGCGGAGCCTGGAACCGCTCGTCCACCAGCCGGGCCAGTTCCGGGTCCCCCATCGCCTCGCATTTGATGGCCCGCATGGCGGCGCCGGACGGGCTGGTGATGACACCGGCGATCGCCCGGGCCACACCGAGCAGCGCCTGATGGGTGGTGACCGAGTCGTCGAGATCGACGGTGATCCCGGCCTGGTCGGGCGAGGGCAGCATCTCGCAGAGCACGTCGGTCACGAGTTCCTGCTTGGTCGGCCAGCGGCGGTAGATGCTGGCCTTGCCGGTGCGGGCCCGCGCCGCCACGCCCTCGACGCTGAAGGCCGTGTAGCCGACCTCGGTCAGCTCGGCGAACGCTGCCTCGCGGATCGCGTCCTCGAGCGCGACGCCGCGCTTGCGCTGAGCCGGTGCCGATGCATCCGGGCCGCTCGCCGTGACGGTCACCTGTGTCGTACTCCTCGACCAGAAATCGGTTGTCGCTGCGAACGCAATTAGTGCACGGTTGCGTTCCCTATGCAAGTGGCTCTACTGTACTGGATAGAGAACGCCTGCGTGCCTTAGCGGACGATCCCGTGCCGGCACCGCCAACCGAACGGAGCTCCACTCGTGACCGAAACCAAGACCGGAGGCAAGGCCGCATCCGGCACCACCTCCGGCGAGCGCGGCGCCCGGCGGGCCGCGCACCCCGGACTCGTGCTGCTGGTCATCGCCGGCGCCCAGATGATGGTCGTGCTCGACGGCACCATCGTGAACATCGCGCTCCCCTCCATGGGCCGCTACTTCGGCAAGAGCCAGACCGACATGACGTGGGCGCTCAACGCGTACACGCTCGCGTTCGGCGGCCTGCTGCTGCTCGGCGGGCGCATGGGCGACATCTTCGGCCGGCGGCGCATGTTCGTCTTCGGTCTGGGCCTGTTCACCCTCGGCAGCTTCCTGGCCGGCATCGCCCCCAACTTCGGGCTGTTGCTGGCCGGCCGCGCGATCCAGGGTGTCGGCGGGGCCATCGCCTCGCCCACCGCTCTGTCGTTGATCACCACCGAGTTCGAAGAGGGCGCGGCCCGCACCAAGGCACTCGGCGTGTACGCCGCGGTGTCTGGCGCCGGCGCCGCGCTGGGCCTGCTGCTAGGCGGCATCCTCACGAACTACCTGAGCTGGCGGTGGGTGCTGTTCGTCAACGTCCCCATCGGCATCGCGCTGATGACCGGCGCCTTCCTCTACCTGCACGAGTCCGACCGCCTCAAGGGCAAGTTCGACTTCGTCGGCGCGCTGCTGTCGGTGGCCGGCATGGTCGCCACCGTCTACGGGTTCATCCACGTCGCCCACTCCGGCTGGAGCAACACCGAGACGTTCGTCGTCTTCGCCGCCGCGATCCTGCTGCTCGTCAGCTTCGTCTACTACGAGGCGAGGGTCGTAGCCGAGCCGATGATGCCGATGCGCATCTTCGAGAACCGCAACCGCGGGGGCGCCTACCTCGTCATGTTCGTCGTCGGCGCGGCGATGTTCGGCATGTTCTACTTCATCACCTTCTTCGTCCAAGGCGTTCGCGACTACAGCGCGCTGAAGGCCGGCTTCGCCTTCCTGCCGGTGGCGTTGACGATCGGGATCACCTCGCAGATCGTCGCCCGCATCCTCGTCCGGGTCGGCCTCAAACCGCTGCTGATCACCGGCACCGTGCTGATCACCCTGTCGCTGCTCTGGTTCTCCACCGTGGACGCGGACTCCCGGTACCTGACGAAGCTGCTGCCCGGCATGATCACGCTGGCCATCGCCATGGGCTGCCTGTTCGTGCCGCTCACCTCGGCCGCGGTGTCCCGGGTGGCCAACACCGACGCCGGCCTGGCGTCGGCGCTGCTCAACGTCGGCCAGCAGGTCGGCGGCGCGCTCGGGCTGTCGGTGATGACGACGGTGTTCGGCACGGCCGGGCGCAACTACGCGAGCAGCCACCAGAAGGATCTGCGGCCGGGCATCGGCAAGCTCCCGACCGACGTGCAAGGGCAGCTGGTCGGCTCGAACGGCCTGCTGACCCACGCCAAGAACGGCGTGCAACCCGATGCGATCGCCGCCTTCGTCAAGCAGCACCCGGGCGCGGCGCCGTTCTTCGCCAAGAACGGGCCGTACCAGGACTTCAACCACGGCCTGCTGGCCCACGCCTCCGGCCAGGGGTTCCTGATGGGCGCTGCCTTCGGCGTCGTGGCGATCATCGCCGCCGTCTTCCTGATCAACGTCAAGAAGACCGACCTACCGGCCGGAGACGGGGTCGTAGCCGGCGCGCACTGAGCCATCCCCCAGAAGGGCCGCCCTCACCTCCGGGGCGGCCCTTCGCCACGCCGGGGGCGGGTTCAGCACTCGATGACGTTGACGGCGAGGCCGCCGCGCGCGGTCTCCTTGTACTTCACCTTCATGTCCGCGCCGGTCTCGCGCATCGTCTTGATCACCTTGTCCAGGCTGACGATGTGCTGACCGTCGCCGCGCAGCGCAATCCGGGCGGCGTTGATCGCCTTGACCGCAGCCATCGCGTTGCGTTCGATGCACGGCACCTGCACCAGCCCGCCGACAGGGTCGCAGGTCAGGCCGAGGTTGTGCTCCATGCCGATCTCCGCAGCGTTCTCCACCTGCTCCGGTGTCCCGCCGAGCACCTCGCACAGCGCGCCGGCGGCCATCGAGCACGCCGAGCCGACCTCGCCCTGGCAACCGACCTCCGCGCCGGAGATCGAGGCGTTCTCCTTGTACAACACGCCGATCGCGCCCGCGCAGAGCAGGAACCGCACCACCCCCTCGTCGGAAGCGCCGGGGCAGAACCGGACGTAGTAGTGCAGGACGGCGGGCAGGACACCGGCTGCGCCGTTCGTCGGCGCGGTCACCACCCGACCGCCCGCAGCGTTCTCCTCGTTCACCGCGAGCGCGAAGAGGTCGACCCAGTCGAGCAACCGCAGCGGATCGGTGGCGAACGGTTCACCGCAGAGACGCTGGTACAGCTCCGGCGCCCGGCGGCGCACCTTCAGCCCACCCGGCAGCGTCCCCCCGCTGTTCCAGCCGTTGGTCACGCACTCCTGCATGACCGACCAGATGTGCAGCAGCCGGCTGCGGATCTCGTCCTCACTGCGCCATGCCGTCTCGTTGGCCAGCATGACGCCGCTGACCGACAGGCCCGTCTCGCGGCAGCGCGCCAGCAGCGCATCGCCGGTCGTGAACGGATGGGTCACGACGGTGTCGTCGAGCTTGATCCGATCGGCACCGGCCGAGGCCTCGTCCACGACGAACCCGCCGCCGACGGAGTAGTAGGTCCGCTCGCGGATGCACTCGTCCCCGGCGTAGGCGAAGAAGCGCATGCCGTTCGGATGGAAGGGCAGGCTCGTGCGCCGGTGCAGCACGAGGTCGTCGGCGCCGAACTCGACGTTCCGCTTGCCGAGCAGATCGAGACGCCCGGCGGCCCGCGCGTCCGTCGCGCGCTGGGCGGCCGATGCGATGTCCACGGTCTCGGGCGCCTCGCCCAGCAGACCGAGCGTCACGGCGCGGTCGCTTCCGTGCCCATGTCCCGTCGCGCCGAGGGAGCCGAACAGCTCGGCCCGCACCTTGGTGACGTCGTCGATCAGGCCGTCGTCGGCGAGGCCGACGGCGAAGGTACGGGCGGCCCGCATCGGACCGACCGTGTGCGACGACGACGGCCCGATCCCGATCGAAAACAGATCGAACACACTGATAGCCACGCCGTCCGCCTCTCCGGCCTTGACTGCTGTCGTCGCGTTCCAGCTCGGCCAACCGGTCGCGTTGTTGTTCCTCGATTCCAGCGTAGGCCTCGAAGCGTGATCTGGGTCTCCTCGCTAGGGTCGGACAACTGTGGGTAGTCCTGTTGTCCGGCGGTCGCCGGTGCACGGCGGCGTGGTGGTGGCGGCCCAGCGCTTGACCCCGCGGATGCGCCGGATCACGGTGCGGTCGGACGCGGCGGTCGGCCTGGACGTCCGCCCGGCCCAGGACATCGAGCTGCTGTTGCGTGAGGCATCCGGGCGCCGCGTCAAGCGGCGCTACACGATCCGGCACGCTCGCCAGGAGACCGGCGAGCTCGACCTCGACGTCCTCCTGCACGGCGACGGCCCAGGCGCCCGGTGGGGCGAGCACGCCGAGCCCGGTGACCCGGTCGAGTACCAGGGCCCGCGCGGGAAGCTCGAGCTGCGCAGCGCGCCGTGGCACCTGCTCGTCGGTGACGAGTCGGCATTGCCGGCGATTGCCGCGATCGCCGAAGCACTGCCTGCCCACGAGCTGGCCCTCGCGGTTGTGGAGGTGGAGGACGGCGACGACGAGCTGCCGGTCGCCGCTGAGACCAGGTGGGTGCATCGTGGTGGTGCTCCGGCGGGCACGGCCGACCGCCTGATCGCCGCCGTCACCGACCTGGCGATCGCCGACGGTGCGCGGGCCTACTTGATGGGCGAGAGCCGGGCGATGGTGGCCTTGCGGGCCGTGCTCGAGCAGCGCGGCATCGACCACGATGCCATCTTCGTGAAGGGCTACTGGAACATCGGGCGGCCTGATCGCCTCGCCGGACGGACGCCGGCGGCCGGTTAGAGAAGGAAGAACCCGCGGATCGCCTTCCCGGCGGGGCGAGGTGCGATGTGCTCGTCGTGATAGCGCTGGGCCGTCGCGGCGGCGACGGAACCGTGCCCGGTCGCGATCTGGGGCCGAGCGACGATCACCAGCGCCCAGACGGCGAGCGTCAGAGCCACCGCGACCGCAACGGCGTTCCTGAGCCGCCGTGGTAAGCGGCGCCCACCGACGGCGAGCTCATCGTCGGCGGACAGGCCGGCGGCCAAGGACACCTCGTCGTCGGCCATGAGCCCATCATGCACCCGTCAGCCCGGGCAGTTCCCGGCCTCGAGTTGGACGGGGGTGCTGCCGGTCGGGACGGCATAGATCGCATTGCGGGCGGCGCCGGGGCGCACGTTGATCACCACCGGTCCGGCCACCGCCGGCCAACTGTGCAGGATCTTGCCCGAGTCGGCGGCGATGCACCACAAGCCGGCGCCTCCGGAAACGTCGCGGATCAGGAAACTGCGCGTCCCGGCGGCGGCGAAGGCGACGCCCGACCCGAGCCGGCCCACGATGTCGCTGTGCCTGATCGGCCGCAGCGTTCGCGGGTCCAGCCGAACCAGGACGGCGCCCCGCGCGTCGCTGCCGCCGGCCCAGATCCGTCCGTTCACGACCGCGAACGAGCCGGTGAGGAATGGCAGGTCGGCCGAGATACCGGAGCGGGTGAGATCGGGCGACTCGGCCCGGACCCGCACCGCGGTGCCGTCCTCGTCGAGCAGCAGCAGCCGGTTCCGGGTGCCGTCGGCGGCGATCGCGCGGCCCCCGCGCAGTGGCGTCCAGTCGAGCAGACCGGACGCCCGCGGCCCGGCGATGCCGACCACACCGGAACTCGCGCTGATGTAGAGCTCGCCGTTCAGTTCGTCGATGCCGGCCACCTGGCCTTCGATGTGCAGCCGCCGCGACTCGCGCAGGCCAGGCAGGTCGTAGCCGTAGATGAGGATGCGGGCGGGCAGTGACTTCACGACCCAGATCCGCGACCGTTTCGGGTCGGCGGCGAGCAGATAGCTGCCGCCCGTGTCCGCCGCGTCGCCGACCGTCACGCTCGTCTCGGCGATCGAGTCCGTGCGGTGCGCGATGAGGCTTCCGTCGCGGACCATGTAGAGCGTCGAGCCGATCATCAGCGCCGGGGGCGGCCCCGAATCGGCGACTGGGAAGGGCGCCGGAGGCGCTACCGGAAGCGTCGGTGCCTGGGTGGTCGCCACGGCCCGCGGCTTGCCGGCGGCAAGGTGCTGCGCCACCAGGACGGCGACCACCGCGACGACGAGCAGGGCGACCCCCGGGGCCACCAACCCGTTGGGCCGATCGGGCCGGCGCGGCGACGTGTCGAGTACTTCTTCCTCACGGCCGACATCGAAGGTGGCGTAGTTCCCGCCACCGTCGCGATTGCCGGGTCCGATCATGTCAGCGTCACATCGGCCGGTTACAAGATCGGTTCCGGGTGGTAGTCGGCCGCGGCCGGCTCGGAGGCGAGCACCTGATCGACGGCGCGGACGAGCGCGGCCACCTGGTCGCGGGCCGCGCCCGTGAACGACATCGGTTCGGCGAGCAGCCGGTTCAGCGCCTCGGCCGAGAGGCCGAGACGGGAGTCGGCGGCCAGCCGGTCGAAGAGCTCGTTGCGATCGGTGCCCTTCTCCCGCATTTCGAGCGCGACGGCCACGGCGTTGTCCTTGATCGCCTCGTGCGCCGCCTCGCGTCCGACGCCGGCGCGCACCGCCGCCATCAGCACCTTGGTGGTGGCCAGGAAGGGCAGGTAGCGGTCCAGCTCGCGCTCGATCACCGCCGGGAACGCGCCGAACTCGTCCAGCACGGTCAGCAGGGTCTCGAGCAATCCGTCCAGGGCGAAGAAGGCGTCCGGCAGCGCGACGCGACGCACGACCGAGCACGAGACGTCGCCCTCGTTCCATTGGTCGCCGGCCAGTTCGCCGGCCATCGCCGCGTAGCCGCGCAGGATCACGGCGAACCCGTTGATCCGCTCGGCCGAGCGGGTGTTCATCTTGTGCGGCATGGCCGACGAGCCGACCTGGCCCGGCTTGAACCCCTCGGTCACCAGCTCGTTGCCGGCCATCAACCGGATCGTCTTGGCGAGTGAGGACGGTGCCGCGGCCACCTGGACGAGCGCCGAGAGGACGTCCCAGTCCAGCGATCGCGGATACACCTGACCGACGCTGGCGAGAACGGTGCCGAAGCCGAGGTGCCGCGCGACGTCGGCCTCCAGCCGGGCCAGCTTCTCGGCATCGCCGTCGAGCAGGTCGAGCATGTCCTGCGCCGTGCCGACGGGGCCCTTGATGCCGCGCAGGGGGTAGCGGGCGCTCAGGTCGTCCAACCGGCCGAGCGCGACCAACAGCTCGTCGGCCGCCGTCGCGAAACGCTTGCCGAGCGTCGTCGCCTGGGCCGCCACGTTGTGCGAACGGCCGGCCATGACGAGCGAGTCGTATTCGGCGGCCCGCCGAGCCAGGCGCGACAGCACGGCGAGCACCTTCGTCCGGATGAGCGCGAGAGACGAGCGGACCTGAAGCTGTTCGACGTTCTCGGTCAGATCCCGGCTCGTCATGCCTTTGTGGATCTGCTCGTAACCGGCGAGGGCTGCGAACTCCTCGATGCGGGCCTTCACGTCGTGGCGGGTCACCCGCTCGCGGGCGGCGATGCTGTCGAGGTCGACGGCGTCGACACCCCGGTCGAGCACCGCCTGGTACGCGGCCAGGGCGGCCTCGGGCACCTCGACGCCGAGTGCGGCCTGGGCCCGCAGCACCGCCACCCAGAGCTGCCGTTCCAGCACGACCTTGGCCGCCGGCGACCACAGCGTCGCCATGGCGCCGGAGGCATAGCGACCGGCGAGGACGTTGGGGATCGCGGGCTTCACCGGACCATTCTCCCGCGTTTCAGCTCAGCGCGAGCAGTCGGATGTCGGCGGCCAGCTTGTGCAGCGGCGGCAGCGCCCGCCCTGGACCGTTGGAGGCAATCACCTGTACGAGTACGTGGTAGGTCTCGAGCGTCGCTTGGTAGTACGTGACGACGGTGCCGCCGGAGCGCGTAATGCCCCCACCGTCGGTGTTCGGGACGCTCGCCCGGTCCACCCGTACCAGGATCTCGGTCGTACCGTTGCGCGCGGTGAGCTGCCGGAACCACAGCGGCTTGCCGTCGTGCGGCGACAGCAGCCGCACGGTGGACGCGGACTCGAGGACCGCCGCGGGGAAGGCCGCGTGCAGCGCGGTCACGGCCGACGATCCGGCTTCCCCGGACTCCAGGCACTGGTAGGCCGCCGGGCAGGCGAAGGGGTCCTGGGCCCCGGGAGCCACCGTGCCGCTCGGGTCGATGACGCTGCCGTTGAGCAGCCCCGAGCCGGTGTCGGGGGCGCCGCGCGACGCGGTCGACGACGGTCCGCCGCTCGGCGTCGCCTCCGAGCCGCTGTGGTGCGACATCGCGCGGGCGACGGCCGCGACGAGCGCCAGGAGCACTGCCGCGAGAAGGAGGTCGCGCCGCAGTCGCGCGGGACGCGCCCGCCCGGCGCCGGCCTCGAGGACTTCCTCGCGGATCGGGCTGCCGCCCCGCCCGGCTGGGTCGGCCGAGTGGGCCCGGGGCAGCTCGTCGCGGGGTTCGGGCACTCTCCCAGCGTCACCCACCCGGCGGGGCCGCGCAAACTTCCCGGGTCAGACCGTGACTTCACCGTGGACCGCGCGCAGGGCGATGTCGGTGCGGTACTGGCCGCCGGCGAGGTCGATGCCGGCCAGCAGCCGGTAGGCGCGCTCGCGGGCCTCGTCGAGGGAGTCGCCGACTCCGGTCGCAGAGAGCACGCGGCCTCCGGACGCGACGACGGCGCCGTCCTCGCGACGCCGCGTGCCCGCGTGGATGACGCCGGGCTGGTCCGCCCCCGTCACGATGTCGCCGGTGCGCGGCGCGTCCGGGTAACCCGCTGCGGCCAGGACGACTGTCACTGCGGCGCCGGGCCGCCACCGCAGCGGCGGCTGCTCCCCCAGCGTCCCGATAGCGGCGGCCTGCAGCAGTCCGGCCAGTGGCGTTTCGAGCAGCGCCAGGACGACCTGGGTCTCCGGATCCCCGAAGCGGGCGTTGAACTCGACGACGCGGGGGCCGGGGCGGGTGAGCGCGAGCCCGATGTAGAGCAGCCCCGCGAACGGCGTGCCACGGCGGGCCAGCTCGTCGACCGTCGGTCGGGCGACGTCGCGCATCACGTCGTCGGTCAGTCCGGCTGGCAGCCAGGGCAGCGGCGCGTACGCACCCATCCCGCCGGTGTTGGGGCCGGTGTCGCCGTCGCCGATGCGCTTGGAGTCCTGGGCGGCGAGCAGCGGCACCACCGTGCTTCCGTCGGTCAGGCAGAACAGCGAGACCTCGGGTCCGTCGAGGAACTCTTCGATCACGACGCGCTCGCAGGCCTCGGCATGCGCCAGTGCCGCGGCGCGGTCGGAGGTGACAACCACGCCTTTGCCGGCTGCCAACCCGTCATCCTTGACGACGAACGGCGGGCCGAACTCGTCGAGGGCAGCGGCGGACTCGTCCACAGTCGTACAGACGTGGGCCCGGGCGGTCGGCACGCGCGCGGCGCTCATGACCTCCTTCGCGAATGCCTTGCTGCCCTCCAGGCGGGCGGCCGCGGCCGACGGCCCGAAGCACGCGACGCCGGCGGCGCGGACAGCGTCGGCGACGCCGGCGACCAATGGCGCCTCGGGACCGACGACGACGAGATCGGCGTCGACGTCCTGCGCCAGTTCGGTCACAGCAGCGGGATCGAGGGCATCGACACCACGCTGCTCGGCCACGGCCGCCGTGCCGGCATTACCGGGCGCGCACACGAGCGCGGTGACGGCCGGATCGGCCGCCAGCGCGAGGCACAGCGCGTGCTCGCGGGCACCGGAACCGATCACGAGGACGCGCACGCGAGCGAGCCTAGTGGTCGCCTCAGCGAAACATTGCCTCGGCGAAGGCGGTGCAGTACTCCTTGTGGTCGACCGGCTTGGCGATGGTGAACCTGACCTGGTAGCCGACCGCCGTCTCACCCGGCAATGCGATCTGCGCGACGCCGCCGGGGAGCCGGAACGTCGCGGCGCCGGTCGCATCGGTCGTGGCGTGGCCGCTGAGGTCCGGCAGCTTGCCGCTCTTGCCCACCAGCTTGGTCGGGCCGGTGAAGACCAGGAAGAACGAGAGCCGGAACCGGGCCAACGGCTTACCCTCACCGGTCAGCCGCGCGTGAAGCGTCAGCGGCGCGGTCCGGCTCTCGAGGTGCACCGGCTGCAGCTTCAGCACGGTGTGGATGCAGCCGCCCGAGTCGCTGCTGAGCCCGCATCCGGCGACCACGGCGAGCGCGCCCATCAGGAACGCGCTCGCCGTGGCCAAACGAAGGATCACGGCATCAACAGAAATCGGTGTCATGGTCGAAATCATGGCCGAACGGCGACATCAGCGCCGCCAGGACATCGACGAGGACGTCCGGAAGTTCGTCGTTGTAGTCGATGAAGTTGAACGTCTGCGGTCCGTCGCTGCCCTGCAACGTCACGCCGTTCGGGGACTTGGAGATCACTTCAGGCTTCTGCTTCACGGTGAAGCAGACGACGAAGGCGACGCTGACGGTGAAGACATTGCTGTAGCCGTTCATGTCGTAGCGGTGGAACCAGAAGCTGTCGATATGAGACGGCAACGAGTAACTGATGATGTCCGGGTTGATCGGGCCCGGCGCGTCCGCCCACACGTGGACGTGCACATCGGGGTTGATGTCGATGTCGAACATGTTCATCGAGAACGTGCCGTAGTCGCCGCTCACACCGGGGAACAGCAGTCCGACCAGTGCCGGCAGGCCGAACGGCGGGTCGCCGGGCTGGAGCAACAGGTTGTGCAGACCCTCGACGTCCATCTCGATGTCGCCGATGTGGCTCGGGCGCAGGCCGTAGTGCCCGTCGACGATGATGTCGGTGTCGAGGGCGCTGAAGACGGTCTCGCTGAAGCTCTTGTTCGGGATGTCACCCACCTGGATGTTCAGGCCCAGCTGGATCGAATCCGTCCCCGGCACCGAGTTGAGCGTCAGGTGGTAGTTCGACGTGTCAAGTCCCACGGTCGTGTTGCTGCCCAGGTTGGTGAACCGGAAGAACGCGCCGTTGGTTCCCACGGTCGCGGACCCGCCGACCTTCTGGCTCAGCTGCGCATCCACCTGCACCAGGCCGTCGAGGGTGCTCGCCGGCGAGCTGCACGGATCGCTGTTGTTGTTGCAGCCGACGTAGGTGAATGCCGGGGCGTTCACGCCGTCTTGCGATCCGGCCGAGCCGACGTCGAGGTGCATCACCGGTGGGATGTCGGTGAAGTCGATCAGGGCGGAGCCGGACGTCCCGTCGAGGGTGGCCGTGGCCTGGAGCCGCAGGTCATCGATCGGGCCCGAGTCGACCACGTCGACGTGGTTCTGCGCCCCGAACTGGCCGGTCACCGACACCGTCTTGGGCAGGTTGCTGGCTATGAACTGACCCCGCACCGTGCCGAGACTCGTGGTCGTGTCCGCGTCCGCGTCCACCTCGAGATGACCCAGGTTGTCCGAGGCCGAGTAGCCGGCGCGGAACTTGGTCGGATCGGCCGGATCGGCGCCGAACGGACCCACGTTCAGGTCCAGCATCGAGGGCAGGCCGCTGATCGTGGCCAGCGCCCGGACCTGCGGCAGCCCGCTGATCAGGTTGTTGAGCTGGGCGAACACCTTCAGCTCTCCGCTGGGGTGCAGCCCGACGAGGTTGACGGTGCCGGCCTTGGTGTTGATGTCGACGTTGGTCGGCAGTCCGGGCAGGTTGACATTTGCCACCGCGCCCCAGCAGGACGAGAAGACGGAGCAGAAGATGCTGCCGTCGGTCGCGCACCCCGCGCCGCCACTGCACGCCCGCGCGCGCACTGCCACACCTTGGGTGTACAGCGGAGCACTGAGCCCAGCCAGCGCGGCCACCTTGCCCACCGCCGCAGACAGTCGCAGCGCTGCCGACTGGTCGCTGTGGTAGATGATGTGGCCGTTCGAGATGTCGACGTGCACCGTGTTGGGCGTCGTGATCGTGCCAGCGGCCGCGTACCGCGTGTCCCGGGCACCGTTGGCCTTCAGCACGACGTCGGCGTCCAGGCCGACGGTCGCCGCCCCCATGTCGAGGTCGAACGTCTGGTTGCCGGCCACGTCCTTGCCGTACCCGACCGTGGACAGCTGCACGACTTTCGCGCCGGCGTCGATGTTCCCGCTCAACTCGTCGTAGTGCGCCGCCAGGTAGTCGATCGTGTCAGGCACGGTCGCCCCGACGAAGTTCGACACCGCGAAGGTTGCCGACCCGAGTGGTCCCGACAGCGCGTGGAAGCCGAACGACCCGCCGCCGAAGTCGGCGGTGAAGTGGCCCGGGACGGTCGTGGCCTGCGCGAACGCATTCCACGTCCGGCCGTTGTAGGGCACGTGCGCGATCACGGTGATGTCGTCGATCGCCGACGACATCGTCGCCTCGGCGTGCGAGTTCGGCACGTCGACGAGGTAGTCCATCGTCGCCGGGACGTTGCTGATCGACGCCTGCAGGTACCCCGTCGTCGCGCTGGTGACCTTCGCCGAGATGCTCGGGATGGCCGCCGAGTCCGTCACCGTGATCCGGTCGATCGATCCGAACGAACCGTGCACGTGCATCGTCTTCGGCAGCTGGGCGATCGTCGCGTTGGCCCGCAGCACGGGGAACGTGGCATCCGTCGTCGTCGCGTTGACGTCGACGCTCAGCGTGCCCAAGGGCGCCGACGCCGAGTAGGACGCGTCGACGGTGTTTCCCGTACCGAACGTGAACGGACCCGCCGTGAAGTCCAGCGAAGCCGGCAGCCCGGACAGCGCCAGCTTGGCCGAGACGTCGGGCAACGCGGTGATGAGCCCGATCAGACGGAGGTAGATGCTCAGCGTCGGCGACGGCGGCTGGTAGCCGGTGAAGGCCACCGTGCCGGCCACCGTGTCGACGACCACCGACGTCGGCAGGCCGGACATGTTGATGTTGGCCACCGCGCCGAGGCACTTCGGGAACGCGTTGCAGAACGGGCCCGCGTCAGTGGCACAATTGGGACCGGCGTTGCAGGACTGCTCCACCGCCGCGATGCCGTTGGCCGGCAGCGGCGCACCCAGGCCGGCCAGGGCGGCGACCTTGCCGACCCGCAGGCCGAGCTGGATCCCCACGTGCTTGTCCGCGGTGTAGGTGATCTTGCCGTTGCCGAACGAGACGTTCACGTTCGACGGCAGCCCGGTGATGGCGCCGAAGGCGCGCAGCGAGATGTCCGGGGTGAACAGCACGTCCGCATCGATCTGGAGCGGGTTGGACCCCTCGTCGGCCTGCAGCACGAGCTGTTGCGCGGCGCCCGCCGTGCTGTAGCCGACCTCGGTCAGGTTGATGATCGAGCCGCTGGCGTCGAGGTCACCGTTGAGCTGGTTGTAGTGCACGGCCAAGTGGGCCGGGCTGGTCGGCTCGTTCGGATCGCCATGGTTGCTGATAGTCAGCGCCGCCTGGCCGAGTGGGCCGCTGAGGGCGTGGAAGTCGAAGTTGCCGTTGCCGAAGTCCGCGGTGAACTTCGCCGGTATGTTCACCAGCTGCCCGAGGGCCTGCCATTCGCGGTTGGTGAACGGCGCCCGTGCCGCGACGGTGATCGAGCCGATCGCACTCGAGGAGTTGCCCTCGATGTGGCTGTGCGGGAAGTCGGCCAGCAGGTCGAGGGTCGCCGGGATGTCGGTGATCTCGGCCGAGAGGTACTCGTTGCCGTGCGGGTTAACGGTCTCGACGCCCTGCAGGCTCGCGAAGAACTGCACCTTCGGGATGGCCGACGACGCGGTGTAGTGAACGTGCGGCGCCGAACCGAGGTCCCATGACGCGGTCATGTTCGTCGGGATCTTGTCGATCCGGGCCACGATGCTCGGCCCGGTCGCCGTGTCCACGTAGGCCGCGGTGATGTTGTCGATGATGGAACTGGCGGTGTAGGCGAAGGTCCGTCCCGCGGTGTCGAGGTCGATCGACAGGTTGGCAGGCAGGTTGGAGATCTCACCGCGGAACTTCGTGTGGCCGTCGATGATGCCGGCGGCGACGAAGCGCTGGCCGCCGGGCGAGAACGCCAGCGTCACGCGCGGGTGCTGGTCGTAGTAGACGTCGACCGACTTCAGCCCGCTGATCTTGGCGTCGGCGCCGAAGGCCTTGCCGTCGGCGATGAACGTCGCGTGGTCGTCGGCGGCCGGCGAGTAGCTGCCGAGCTTGTAGGAAGCCTGCACGGCGGCGGCGGCCAACGGCTGGTCGGCGGTCATCTTGACGTGCTTTGCCGCGTTGTCGATGAGCAGGGCGACGTTCGTCGGCAGCCCGGTCAGCGCGCCGCGTAGCACGAGCGGCCCGGTCGTGCCCGACAGCGCCATGCTCTGCTCGTAGTACGCCAGGCCGAGCGTGGCCAGGGAGCTCGATGCCATGTAGGTCGCCGTCGTCGAGTCGCCCGAGCTCAGCAGCGAGACGTCGATGCTGGCCGGCACGGCAAAGGCGCTCGCCTGCAACGCGTGCTGCAAGGTCGAACCGGTGTACTGGTAGTTGGCGAACAGCACCTGATCGATCGTCTGCGAAGCGCGGTAGCTCACCGTCGTCGCGCCACCGTTGGACGGACGCCGGAGCGTCGCCGTGACCGTGTTGGGCAACGTGTCGATCTTCAGCTGCGTGTACTGATCGCTCGGCGGAGAGTCATGGTGCCGATTGGAGAAGATCACGGCGTCCAGCTGCGTTCGCAGGTTCGTCGTCGTTTGGACAGAGTCCTGCTCGGTGCCCGGGTCGATCACGGCGTGCGCGCTGAAGGCCGTCGGGATCGGGCTGAACTTGATCGACGCGACAGTCGGGTCGTAGGCCGTTCCGACGCTGTCCTGCGTGATCGACGAGATGCCCGCGGTGATCGACATCGAGTCGCCGGTGCTGGAGATCAGGTCGGCCTGCACGTCGTAGACGCCGCGTGCGATCGCGGCCGGGTTGAACGTGTAGATGCCCAGCGAGTTGCGGGCCAGGCCGGCCCCGCGCCGGTAACCGTCGAAACCGATGGACAGCCGGTGGTAGCCGGGGATGTCGTACACGGCCCAGATGTGCGCCTTCAGCGGCTGGTCGCCGGGGATCTCGCTGGTGCCCATCCGGATCTGCATGAAGCCCAGTCCGACGTTGACCAGCGAGGTCAGGGCGAGCAGGTCGTTCTTGACCTGCGTGGTGAGCGCGGCGATCAGGTTCTGCAGGTTGAGCTTCTGCACCAACGCCAGCGGGTGGGTGAGCAGGTAGACGGGGTCCAGCAACAGGTTCACCAGATCAGTGAGGCTCTTCTGGGCGGCGTTCAGCGCAGTCTGGTCAGTCAGCAGCGTCTGGCTGGCGGTCACGATCGTCGTGACACCGACGGCCGGGACGAGGTCGGCGAACACGTCCGGTGTGCGGTCCGGCGACGCCGCGGTGCCGTTCCCCGTCACGTTGACCATGGCCGGGACCCCGAGCGGCAGGGTGATCGAGCACGAGGCCGGCTTGGTGGCCGACTCGGAGCAGACGCGGTAGGTGATCTGCGGGATGCCGTTGGGGAGCTGCTGGAGCAGGGCCAGCGGGTCGATCGGCAGCGGCGGCGGGAAGTTGCCCGACAGCAGCGCGGCGATCGTCTGAGCGAGGGTTGCCGGGTTCGTCGGGTCACCGAACTGGGCCGAGGGCATCTGCGGCTGCAGCTTGTTCGCGTCCAGGGCGGGAGCGCCGCCGGAGGTGTACGGGCCTTCGGCACTCATCGTGTTCAAGGCGTCCTGGGCGGTGGCGTCGACCAGGCTCTGGCCCGGCTGCGTCGGAAGGACGATCGGCGCCGGAGAGACCGGCAGCACCTGCGGGACGACCGCCTTGGGAACGGTCGGCGCGTCGTTCGGGCCGGGGTCGATGGCCGGCAGCGGTGTGATCGGCGTGTCGGCGGGGCTGCTCGTGGTGGCCGGCCGGTTGCTGCCGTCGGCACCGGGCGAGACCGGGCCCAACCCGGTCAACGGCGCCGGGCGGTGGCTCACGGCCGGGGTGTTGGCCGCCGGCGCACCGAGCGGCATCGCGGCCGCGCCGCCCGCGCCGGGGGCGGCACTGGCGACGGACGCGTTGGCAAACATCCCCACGAGCAGCGCCACGCTGCCGGCGATTGCCACCGCACTGCGTACGGACCGGGACCGTGCTGAACCGAAGCGCCGACGACGTGCCATGTTGGATGCCCCCCAAAGATGTTGCTGTGATCTTGTTATGCGGGAGGCATGTTTGGGTATACGGCCGCTTCCTAGCAAGCCCATGAAAAATGTCTGTTAAGCGTCACGTCAAATTGGTCGGACACAAGCGACAAGTCACGCGATTACCTGTACAAAGCGTGCCAACAGGTGGTTACCCGCGGGTCAGTCCGAGCAGATGACGGTGACGCCGGCGAAGGTCGGAACCAGGACAACCGGCCCGTACAGCGCCGGGGTCGCGAACCGGGTGACCCGCCCGACCGGGACGGAGCGCAGCGACGAGCCGGTCCGCGGGTCGAGGGCGTGCAGCACGCCGGCGTCGGTGTCGAGCGTCCAAACCCGGCCGCCGCCCACGACCGGCGAGCCGGTGAGGGCCGCATCGGCGTGCCAGAGCACCTGCAGTCGGCCGGCGCCGTCGAGGCGGACCGCCCGCAGCCCGTCCGTGCAGGGTACGTAGACCACCGCGCCGTCGACGGCCGTGCCGCCGAACGACCGGCAGACCGGCGCCTGGCTGACCGCGCCGCCGATCCCGCCGAGCCGGTCCCGTCGCAGGACGTAGGCCGTGCCCGACTTCCCGGCCGTGAAGATCCAGCGGCCGACGAGGGCCGGGCCCTGCGAGCCGAGATCCAGATCGCTGTCGTTGTCGGTGGCCCAGCTCTCGGGCGAGAACGAGTCGACCACCCGGCCCGCGGGATCGATCTTCAGCACCGAATCGCTCGAGTCGTAGGCGTCGCCCGGCCCGGCCGCTCCGTTGCCCACCGCCACGAGCAGGTGCCCGGTGTCGTCGACCACCGGCCCCGGCGGCGCCCAGATGCCCGCCTCGCGCGCAGTGGGAACCGTGTAAGCGACGACGGCGCCTGACCCGTCCAGGCGCACCCCGACGACTCGTCCTTTGTAGCCACCGCAGTCACCGTTCAGCCCGCCGAACGGCACCCAGACGCGGCCGCCGGCGATCGCCAGCGCGCCCCGCTCCTGCATCGCCCGGGTCTCGGTGCCGGGCAAGTCGATGACGCGGCGCCAGGCGACGGTCCCGTCGGCGATCCTGATCGCGACGAGCTCGTGCCGGGGCGGCGCGCCGAGTTCCGGCGAGACGTACACCAGCCGTGACCCGGCGTCGTAGATCGGCGTGCCGGTGATGCCGAGCGGATCGATGTTGCCGCAGGGTCGCTCGCCGGCCGGTGACGGTCGGCCCAGGTTGCGCTTCCACCGCAGCCGGCCCGACCCGTCGAATGCGTAGACGGTGTCGTGCTCGGTGGCGGCCACCACGACCCCGCCGACCACGAGCGGCGATGCGTAAACCGCGCCGTCGAGGTCCAGCCGGCGGACGACACGAAGCGGTCCGGCAGCTTGCGGCATGTCGGTCGCGACCCCGGCGCGGTCAGGTGTCCCGTGATACGTCGGCCAATCGGCGTAGCGGGTGGACGAAGCCGTCGGCGCGGACGACGACGAGGCTGCAGTGGCGGACGAGCGCGAGTGTCCGCTCGTGCACCCGACAAGCAGCGACATGACAGCGACAAGCGCCCACCAGCGCATCACGCAAGTATCGACGCGATGAGCGCTCGCGCGAAGAGCCCGCCGTCGCGCGAGCGAAGGGAGCTTGCGTGTGGGTCGGCGACGGGCCGACCGAAGCGAGTGTCCTTGAGGAGATCCGCGTCGGCGGATGGACATCAGTTCAGCAGGTCACGAACGGCGATCGTTTCGTCCCGGCCGGGACCGACGCCAATGGCCGAGATCGGCGCCTTGATCATCTTCTCGAGCGCGGCGACGTAGTCGCGGGCGTTGCCGGGCAGGTCGTCGAGCGTCCGTGCGGCGGAGATGTCCTCCGTCCAGCCCGGGAATGTTTCGTACACCGGGATTGCTCGGGCGAAGTCGACCTGGTTCATCGGCAGCTCGTCGTAACGCTTGCCGTCGACCTCGTAGGCCACGCAGACGGGAACCTCGTCCAAGCCGGTCAGCACGTCGAGCTTGGTGAGGACGAAGTCGGTGACGCCGTTGATGCGTGTCGCGTACCGCCCGATCACGGCGTCGAACCAGCCGCAGCGACGGGGCCGGCCGGTGGTCGTGCCGAACTCGGCGCCGTTGTTGCGCAGCAGCTCGCCTTTGTCGTCGAGCAGTTCGGTCGGGAACGGGCCTTCGCCCACGCGGGTCGTGTACGCCTTGATCACGGCGATGACGCGGCTGATCCGGGTGGGCGGGATCCCGCTTCCGGTGCAGGCGCCACCTGCCGTCGCGCTCGAGGAGGTGACGAACGGGTAAGTGCCGTGGTCGACGTCGAGCAGCGTCGCCTGCCCGGCCTCGAGGACGACCGTCTCGCCGCGGTCGAGCATCTGTTCGAGCAGCAGCGGGGTGTCGGCCACCAGGGGCGCGAGCCGCTCGGCGTAGGACGCGAGTTCGTCCACCACCGCGTCCACGTCGAAGCCCTTGCGGTTGTAGATCTTGACCAGCACCTGGTTCTTCAGGTTCAGCGCGCCGGTCACCTTGGCGTGCAGCACGTCGCGGTCGAACAGGTCCTGCACGCGGATCCCGATGCGCGACATCTTGTCGGCGTAGGTCGGCCCGATCCCCCGCCCGGTCGTGCCGATCTTCGACTTGCCGAGGAACCGCTCGGTCACCTGGTCGAGCGTGCGGTTGTACGGCGCGATGACGTGGGCCGAGCCGCTGACGACGAGCTTCGAGGTGTCGACGCCGCGTCCCTCCAGACCGTCGATCTCGCCGAACAGCACGCCGAGGTCGATGACGACTCCGTTGCCGATCACGGGCGTGCAGCCGGGCGTCAGGATGCCGGACGGGAGCAGGTGGAGTGCGTACTTCTCCCGGGCCTCGCCGGAGCCGATGACGATCGTGTGGCCGGCATTGTTGCCGCCGTTGAACTTCACCACGGCGTCCACGCGGCTGCCGAGCAGATCGGTCGCCTTGCCCTTGCCTTCGTCGCCCCACTGGGCGCCGACGAGCACGACTGCTGGCATCGGTAACTCCTGTCCGTTCGGGCCCTGCGAAGGGTAGTCGACGCGGCTCGGCAACGGTCCTACTGTGTGCCCATGACGGCTACGCCCACCAAGATCCTGCTCGACGAGAGCGAACAGCCGACGCGCTGGTACAACCTCCTGCACGACTTGCCGACCCCGCCGCCGCCGGTGCTGCACCCGGGCACGCTGCAGCCGGTCGGGCCGGATGATCTGGCTCCGTTGTTCCCGATGGACCTGATCATGCAAGAGGTCACGACCGACCAGTACGTCGAGATTCCCGGCGCGGTACTGGACGTCTACCGGCTGTGGCGCCCGTCCCCGCTGTTCCGCGCGCACCGGCTGGAGAAGGCGCTGGGCACGCCGGCCCGCATCTACTACAAGTACGAGGGCGTGTCCCCGGCCGGCTCGCACAAGCCGAACACCGCCGTGCCGCAGGCCTACTACAACGCCAAGGCCGGTATCCGCCGGCTGACGACCGAGACCGGCGCCGGTCAGTGGGGCACGGCGCTCGCCTTCGCGTGCGCTCAGTACGGCCTCGAGTGCGAGGTCTGGCAGGTGCGGGCGTCCTACGACCAGAAGCCCTACCGGCGGATGATGATCGAGACGTTCGGCGGGACCGTGCACCCTTCCCCGTCGGAGTTGACGGAGGCCGGCCGGGCGATCCTCGCCGAGCATCCCGATTCCACCGGCTCACTCGGCATCGCGATCAGCGAGGCGGTCGAGGTGGCCGCCCAGAATCCCGACACCAACTACGCATTGGGCAGCGTGCTGAACCACGTCCTGCTGCACCAGACCGTGATCGGTGAGGAGGCATTGCTGCAGCTGGCCAAGGTCGGCGAGACGCCGGACCTCATCGTCGGCTGCACCGGCGGCGGGTCGAACTTCGGTGGGCTGACCTTCCCCTTCATCCGCGAGAAGCTGGCCGGCCGGATGGCGCCGGTGATCCGCGCCGTCGAGCCGGCGGCCTGCCCGTCACTGACCCGCGGTGTCTACGCCTACGACTTCGGCGACACCGCGGGCATGACTCCGTTGATGAAGATGCACACGCTGGGCCACGACTTCGTCCCCGATCCGATCCATGCCGGTGGACTTCGCTATCACGGCATGAGCCCGTTGATCAGCCATCTCAAGGAGACCGGGATGCTCGAGGCAGAGGCGAAGTCGCAACTCGACTGCTTCGCCGCCGGCGTGCAGTTCGCCCGGGCCGAGGGCATCGTGCCGGCGCCCGAGCCCACGCACGCGTTGGCCGCCACGATCGACGAGGCGCTGCGCTGCAAGGAGAGCGGCGAGGCCAAGGTCATCCTCACCGCACTGTGCGGCCACGGGCACCTCGACCTGCCGGCCTACGACGCGTACCTGTCCGGCGTCATGCAGGACAAGCACATCGACGACGCCGCGATCGACGCGGCGATCGGGTCGCTGCCGCCGGTGCCGGCCTGATCAGGAATCCTGAAGTAGCCGTGTTCGGCCGAGCGCGGGCCGTGATCAAGAGACCGGATCGGTCGATATTCGACCGCATCCGTCTCTTGATCACGGGGACGGGGGCGGTTCAGCGGCCAGGGCGGCCGCGGCCTCCGGGTCGCTGTCGGCCAGGAGCTGTGTGCACCGGGCGGCTTCGTCCGTCTCGCTGATTCCCGCCGCGGCTTGGGCCAGAGCGTGCAATGCGCGCAGGAATCCGCGGTTCGGCTCGTGGGACCACGGCACCGGGCCCTGCCCCTTCCAGCCGGCGCGGCGCAGTGCGTCGAGGCCGCGGTGGTAGCCGGTGCGCGCGTACGCATAGCCCTCGACGGTGCGGCCGCCGGCCAGCGCCGCCTCGGCGAGGGTCGCCCAGGCGGCGCAGGAGGTCGGGTGGGCCGCGGCGACCGGGGCCGGGTCGTCACCGCGGGCGAGCAGCGCGACCGCCGGGTCCTCGGGCAGCCGGGTGGGTGGGGCGAGCAGATTGCCGAAGTGGGTCATGGCTTGATTGTGCCGGTCGGTCATCCGTCTTGATCGGCTTAGGCCGACGCGGACGTTCCGGCTGACTGCAGCGCTTCGCACGCCTCCACGACGCGGTGGGCCATGCCCTGCTCGGCCAGCTTGAGGTAGGAGCGCGGGTCGTATGCCTTCTTGTTGCCGACCTCGCCGTCGACCTTGAGGACACCGTCGTAGTTGGTGAACATGTGCCCGACGATCTCGCGGGTGAAGGCGTACTGGGTGTCGGTGTCGACGTTCATCTTCACCACGCCGTAGCTGACCGCCTCGCGGATCTCTTCCAGCTCCGAGCCCGAGCCACCGTGGAAGACGAGGTCGAACGGCTCGTCCTTCCCCAGCTTCTTGCCGACCTCGTCCTGGATCTCCTTGAGGATCTTCGGACGGAGCTTCACCGAGCCGGGCTTGTAGGAGCCGTGCACGTTGCCGAACGTCGCGGCCAGCAGGTAGCGGCCCTTCTCGCCGGTCCCCAACACCTCGGCGGTCCGCATGGCGTCACCAGGAGTCGTATAGAGCTTCTCGTTGTCGTCGCCGCCGTGAACGCCGTCCTCTTCGCCGCCGACGACACCGATCTCCAGCTCGAGGATGATCCGCGCCTTCGCCGCCTTCTCGAGCAGCCCGGCGGCGATCTGCAGGTTCTCCTCGAGCTCGATCGCCGACCCGTCCCACATGTGCGACTGGAACAACGGCGGCTTCCCGGCGTCCACACGTTCCTGCGAGATGGCGATCAGCGGACGGACGTAGCTGTCCAGCTTCTCCTTCTGGCAGTGGTCGGTATGCAACGCGACGTGGATGTCGTACTTCGCAGCGACCACGTGCGCGAACTCGGCGAGTGCGACGGCGCCGGTGACCATCTCCTTGACCGCGGTGCCCGAGGCGAACTCGGCTCCGCCGGTGGACACCTGGATGATGCCGTCGCTTCCGGCGTCGGCGAAGCCGCGGATCGCCGCGTTGACCGTCTCGGACGACGTCACGTTGATGGCCGGATAGGCGAACCCGCCGGCCTTCGCACGATCGAGCATGTCGGCGTAGATCTCGGGCGTGGCGATGGGCATCCGGACTCCTGTCTCGTGACGTGTGGCCTCTCCCGAGTATTGCCTACCCGCTCCTACGCGGTGGGCGAACGCCGCTACCGCCGGGTACGCGGGGGTGATCCACTGACGGCATGGAGGTTCTGGTCATCGGGGGTTCCCTCTTCCTGGGGCGCGCGGTGGTCGCGGAGGCGCTGGCAGTCGGGGCATCGGTCACCGTCTTCAACCGGGGCCGGTCCGGTCCCACGCGAGCCGGCGCCACCCAGGTCCTCGGTGATCGGCGAAGCCGGTCCGACCTCTCCCAACTCGAGAGCCGGCAGTTCGACCTCGTCGTCGACACCTGCGGCTACGTCCCGGCCGACGTCGCTCTCAGCGCCGAACTGCTCGCGCCGCGGGCCGGGCACTACGCATTCGTCTCCAGCATCAACGCGTGGCCCGGCTGGCCGGAGCATCTCGACTACCGCGACGGCGGCGTCCACGACGGTTCTCCGGACGCAACGGGCGACGACGTGCCGGAGGGCATGGCGGACTCGGAGGCCTACGGCTGGCTCAAGGTCGGTTGCGAACTCGCCGTGCAGCGGGCGTTCGGCGCCGACCGAGCGACGATCCTGCGCGGAGGAGCGATCGTCGGCCCGGACGACAGCGAGGTCGGGCGGCTGCCGTGGTGGATCGACCGCGTGGCTCGCGGGGGCGAGGTGCTCGTGCCGGGCACGCCCACCGACCCGGTCGCGCTCATCGACTCGCGGGACCTGGCCCGTTTCGCGCTCAGTGGCGCGGCCGGGACGTTCGACGTCCCCGGACCGGCCAACCGCGACACGCGCGCCGATCTGATGGCCGCCTGCGCGGTGGCCACCGGCGCCGCCGCGACCTTCGTCTACCTGGACGAGGACTGGCTGGTCGACCAGGGCGTCGGCTACTGGACCGAACTGCCGCTGTGGATCCCGGCGGCGGTCGGGCCGGGCGTGTTCGCCTCCTACGGCGAGGACGCCGCGCGAGCCGGACTGCGGTGGCGACCGCTCGTCGAGACGGTCGTTGACACGTGGGCCTGGCAGTGTTCGCTCGCCGACGGCTGGCGGCCAACCGCTCGAACACCGGGCCTCGTCCCGGCCCGGGAAGTCGAGCTACTGGCGGCGTGGCGCGCCCGACAATGACGGTCCGGGCGCGGACTACCTACAGGTTGGCCTCCGTAGACTCGCCGGATGCTCCTCGCCACGATGACCACCGCCAATCCGCTGAGCCCCGACACCCTGTTGTCCGGCTCGGGTGCGCTGCTCGTGCTGGCCGTCATCCTGTTCGCCGAGTGCGGTCTGCTGATCGGGTTCTTCCTGCCCGGAGACACGTTGATCTTCGCGGCCGGGATCAGCATCGCCACCCACGACATCCACACCAGCCTCGCCGCCTTCTTGATCGTGGCCCCGATCGCGGCGATCCTCGGCAACCTGGTCGGCTACTGGATCGGCTACCGCGCCGGTCCGGTGGTGTTCGACCGTCCCGAGTCGCACATCTTCCGCCCGGAGTACGTCCAGCGCTCACACGACTTCTTCGAGCGGTTCGGGTCGTGGACGATCATCATCGGCCGGTTCGTGCCCATCGTGCGCACGGTCGCCACCGTGATGGCCGGTGTCGGGCGGATGCGGTTCTCGCTCTACGCCCTCTACAGCGCGGTCGGCGGGATCCTCTGGGCCGACGGAGTCCTCCTGCTCGGGCACCAGCTCGGCAAGGTGAAGTTCGTCCGCGACCACAAGGGCTACATCGACTACCTGGTCATCCTGGTGGTCGTGGTGGCGCTGGCCCCGGTGATCCTGCACTACTGGCAGAGCCGGATGCGCAAGCGCTAGGTGTTCGTCCGGCAAGCCTGGCGGACGGAGTCCGGCGCGTCCAAATGGATGCCGAAAAACGTGGCCTTGAGATCGCACTTGTGCGCGTTCACCTGGTCCTTGACGTGCGTGCGTTGCTGCCAGACCAGGACGGCCAGCACGATCACCACGACGGCGATGATCAGCCGGCCGATCAGCGCGGTGATCACGAAGGACAGGACCACGCCGATCAGGAACAACGCGACGATGACGATGACGCCGACCTTGGTGATGTCCTGGACATTGAGCGCCTCTGGGGTCCCCATGGGTCGGACGATAGCCTCGATTCATGACTGCGGATGCGAACGACGCCGCCCCTGGCCGGGCCGCTCCGCCTGATCTCCCCCCAGGTGCGCTGCGGGTCGTCGCCCTCGGCGGCATCAAGGAGATCGGCCGCAACATGACGATGTTCGAGTACGACGGCCGCCTGCTGGTCGTCGACTGCGGCATGTTGCTCGGCAAGACCAACTCTCCCGGCGTGGACATCACGCTGCCCGACTGGTCGTACTTCAGCGACACGCTCGAAGACATCGACGCCGTCGTTCTCACCCATGGGCACGAGGACCACATCGGCGCGCTGCCCTACCTGTTGCGCGCCCGGCGGGACATCCCGGTCATCGGCTCGCGCCTCACGCTCGCCCTCGTCGCGGCCAAGCTCGAGCAGCACCGCATCAAGGCGGACCTGCGGACCGTCCGGGAAGGCGACCGCGACACCGTCGGGCCCTGGGATCTCGAGTACTTCGCGGTCAACCACTCGATCCCGGACGCCGTCGCGGTAGCCATCCGGGTCGGGGGCCAGACCGTCCTGCACACCGGCGACTTCAAGATGGACCAGACCCCGCTGGACGGCCGGCTGACCGACCTGCCGGGATTCTCGCGGCTGGGCGACGAGGGTGTCGACCTGCTCCTGGCCGACTCGACCAACGCCGAGGTGGGCGGGTTCATCCCGTCCGAACGCTCCGTCGGCGAGGTCGTCACCGACGTGATCCACAAGGCGCCGGGCCGCATCATCGTGGCCTGCTTCGCCTCACACGTACACCGTGTGCAACAAGTGCTCGACGCCGCCGTCGCCGCCGAACGGCAGGTCGCGCTCGTCGGGCGGTCGATGGTGCGCAACATGCAGATCGCGCGCGAACTCGGCCTGCTGAAGGTGCCGGACGGGTTGCTCGTCGATCTCAAGGTCATCGACCAGCTGCCGTCGCGCCGGGTGCTGCTGATCTCGACCGGTTCGCAGGGCGAGCCGCTGTCCGCGCTGTCGCGAATGGCCAACCGCGACCACCAGACGATCCGCATCGGCGCCGACGACACGATCCTGCTGGCGTCCTCGCTGATCCCCGGCAACGAGACGTCGGTCGGCCAGGTGATCAACGGGCTGTCCCGCCTCGGTGCGCGGGTGATCCACAAGTCCATGGCGCTGGTGCACGTGTCCGGCCACGCGCCGGCCGGCGAGCTGCGCTACCTGCTCACCGCCGTCCGGCCCAAGAACCTGATGCCCGTGCACGTCGAGTGGCGTCACCTGCGCGCGCATGCCGCAATCGGCCGGTCGATGGGACTGCCCGACGAGCGCATCATGCTGGCCGAGGACGGGACGGTCGTCGACCTGGTGAAGGGACGCGCGTCCATCGTCGGCAAGATCCCGGTCGGCTACGTTTACGTGGACGGGCTGGAGGTCGGCGACATCGGCGACAGCACGTTGAAGGACCGGCGCATCCTCGGCGAGGACGGGTTCCTGTCCATCCTGGTCGCGGTCGACCTCGAAGCCGGCAAGGTCGTCTTCGGGCCGGAGCTCACCGCACGGGGGTTCAGCGACGACCCGGCCGCGCTCGACCCGATCACCGCCGAGGTGATCGAGGTCGTCGAGAAGGCGCTGGCCGACGGCACGCGGGACACCGACGCGCTACAGCACCTGATCCGCCGCACGGTCGGACGCTGGGTCGACCGGCAGTACCGCCGCCGGCCGATGCTCGTCCCGATGGTCGTCGAGGTCTGAGCCTCGGCGATGTACGTGGCGGTCGTCGGTCCCGGGGACGATGCGACCGCCGCTGACCTCGAACGCGCCCGGGAGGTCGGCCGGCTGCTGGCCGGCGCCGGCGCGGTCGTGGTGACCGGTGGGCTGGGTGGCGTGATGGCGGCCGCGATCAAGGGCGCGTCGGGCGCCGGCGGGACAACGCTGGCCCTGCTGCCGGGCGACTCGAGGGCCGCTGCCGGTGCGCCGGCCACCGTGGTGGTGGCGACCGGGCTCGGAGAAGGGCGCAACGCGGTCCTGGTGCGAACCGTCGATGCGGTGATCGCGGTCGGTGGCAGCTGGGGCACGCTCAGTGAGATCGCGCTGGCCCGGCGGGCCGGCGTGCCGGTGGTGTGCCTCGGCAGGTGGTCCGTGCTCGACGCCGGCGGCCGCCCGTTGGCGCTGGACCGGGCCGCCGACCCGGCCGAGGCCGTTGCCGCCGTCCTCAACCGCCGCCGTCCTTCGTGATCAACAGACGAGTTCGGTCGATATTCAGCTGAATCGATCTGTTGATCACCGGCGGTTTGTCCACAGGGCCGGTCCGGAGCCGCCGACGAGCCGACTGTTCTTGCACTCTTCGATGGTGGATCCGCTGCCTCGCGTCGTCTCCGCCGAACGCGCTGCGCGGCTCGGCTTCACGCCGGCTCGCGTGCGGACCGAGCTGCGCCGCGGCCGGTGGCAGCGACTCGCCGCCGGCGTCCTGCTCACGCGACCTGACGAACCGAGCCGCGACGACTGGATCATGGTGGGGATGATCCTGGGCGGAGCTGAGGCCGCACTCAGTGGCTGGGACGCCATCCGGTTGCGCGGTCTGCGTTGCGCCCAGCCGCCCGGTTCCAGAGTTCTCGTCCTCACCGACTCCCGTCGGCGCAATCGCGACATCCGCGGATTGCATCTGCGTCCGAGTCTGCGGCCGGTGACCTGCACCCGGCTCTCGCCCTTCGACCAGCGACTCCCGTCGATACGGGTGGTGAGCCCGGCTCGGGCGATAGCCGACACCGCGCCGTTCTACGACCGGCTGCAACCGGTCCGAGCACTTGTCACGTCAGCGGTACAACGCGGGTTGTGCACGCCGGCCGAGCTTGCGGCCGAGCTCGCCGCGGGGCCGCGCAACGGCAGCGCGTTCTTCCGCCGCGCCCTTTCCGACGTTGTCGAGGGTGCTCTCTCGATCGCCGAGGCGGAGGTGGTCGACCTTTTGGCCGGCGTCAGCGTTCCGCCGTTCGAGGTCAACGCGCCGATTTACGACGCGCACGGCAACTTGCTCTACCGGGTGGACTTCCTGTGGCGGGCGCTGCAAGCGGTAGTCGAAGTCGACAGCCGCGAGTTCCACTTCGCCGAGGACGACTGGAAGCGGACGATGCAGCGGCACAACGTGCTGACTGCGATGGGCTACGCGGTGACCCATTACGCGCCGAGCGTGATCCGCGCCCGCAAACGGGCCTGGGCGACGGACGTCGCCGCCTGGCTGGCCGCTCGCTCTCGCGACATCGCCTGATCAAGAGATCGATCGCGTCGAATATCGACGAGAGCGGTCTCTTGATCAACGGGACGACGGGGCAGAATGGAGTCGTGACCGTCTCGACACCGCTGCAGCCCGGCCGCCTCTCGCCGCGGCGCGCGGTGCCGTCCCACATCGCCCGTCCGCATTACGTCGATGCGCCCCCGGCCACGCGGGCCGACTTCGACGACCCGATGGTCAAGGACGCCGAGACCGTCGCCCGGATGCGCGTCGCCGGCCGGATCGCCGGCAACGCGCTCGTCGAGGTCGGCCGACACGTCGCCCCCGGCGTCACGACCGACGAGCTGGACCGCATCGGCCACGAATACCTGATCGCCCACGACGCGTACCCCTCCACGCTCGGCTACAAGGGCTACCCCAAGTCGCTCTGCACGAGCGTCAACGAGGTCATCTGCCACGGCATCCCCGACTCGCGCCCGCTCGAGGACGGTGACGTCGTCAAGGTCGACATCACAGCGTTCATCGGCGGCGTGCACGGCGACACCTGCGCGACGTTCTTCGCCGGCCAACCCCGGCCGGAGGTCCGCGATCTCGGCGAGCGCACACACGGGGCGATGATGCGCGGGATCCGCGCGGTTCGGCCCGGGCGCCCCATCAGCGTGATCGGCCGGGTGATCGAGTCCTACGCGAAGCGCTTCGGGTACGGCGTCGTGCGCGACTACACCGGCCACGGCGTCGGCTGGTCGTTCCACACCAAGCCGACGATCCTGCACTACGACGACCCGCGCCGCACCACGCTGCTCGAGCCGGGCATGACGTTCACGATCGAGCCGATGCTGACTCTCGGCGGCTACGACTGGTACATGTGGGACGACGACTGGACCGTGCTCACCAAGGACGGCTCGTGGGCCGCCCAGTGGGAGCACACCATTGTCGTCACCGAGGATGGCGCGGAGATCCTCACCCTCCCTGACGAGTGACTTCACGCGCTCACGTGGCGTGAAGCACGCCGGTCGTGGCGGCGTGGTCCTTGACCAGGCCTCTTGCTACGGCGCGGTCCCCACTTTCGTTCACGACTGTCTGACGCATCTCCCCCGGGCCGCAAACGTGAACGCGCCCGAGGCCGGCGCCGGACCGCTGCCGGCGGCACGCATCTAGGGAGGCTCCGGAGACGACGAGCTCGTCGGCGGGTCGGGCAACGATGTGCTCAGCGGCGGCAACGGCAACGACACGCTGCTCGGCAAGGGCGGCGACGACGTGCTGTACGGCGATTGCGGCAACGACTCCCTGACCGGCGGGGCCGATACGGATCAGGCGTTCGGTGGCGCCGGCGACGACCAGCTCATCTGGAACCCCGGCGACGGCAGCGATCTGGACGAGGGCGGCGACGGATCGGACGCGGTAGCGGTCAACGGCGGCAACGCCGGCGAGAACTTCACCGCCACGCCCAACGCGTCGCGAGTGCGTTTCGACCGCGTCACCCGCTGCCCTTCAGCCTGGACATCGGGACCAGTGAGCGGCTCGCCGCGTCGGGCGACCTCGCGCCGCTCATCGCGCTGACCGTCGACTGCGGCGCCGGCAACGACCGCATCTCAGGTAGCACCGGCAACGACACGCTCGTCGGCGGCGACGGCAACGAGGTCATCTCCGGGTAACAAGGGCAACGACACCGCTGTGCTCGGTACCGGTGACACCGCTGCGGACACGGTGATCGTCAACGCCACTGCGGGGCCGGATTCGGTCAAGATCACCGGCGGGCTGGCGAACGTGGCCACTGTCGCCGGGCTGCACACGTCCGTCGTCGTCAGCGCAACGGACCCCAGCGGCGACACGCTCGCGGTCAACGGTCTCGCCGGCAACGACTCCATCGACGCGAGCGGTCTGGCGGCGGCATCGTCTCACTCGCCGTCGACGGCGGGACGGGAACGACACCATCATCGGCAGCGCGGGCGACGACGTGCTCCGGGGCGGGAACGGCGACGACTCCCTCAGCGGCGGGCCGGGGAAGGACGACTTGGACGGCGGGGCCGGTCAGAACGTCCTCGTCCAGTAACTCGGTCGGAAACCCGGGCCGCCGCCGCGATGATGGTGGCGACCCGGGTCGGCGCGCGAAGGGTAGGCCAATGAACATTCGGATTGAGCGGCTGGACCATCTGGTGCTGACCGTCGCCGACATCGACCGGACGATCGCGTTCTACACCGACGTCCTGGGGATGCGGCCGGTAGCCTTCGGCGCGGGCCGTCGGGCGCTCGCGTTCGGTCAGCACAAGATCAATCTGCACGAAGCCGGGCATGAGTTCGAGCCGAAGGCGAAGCGGCCGACCGCCGGATCGGCCGACCTGTGCCTGATCGCGGCCGGCCCGCTCGGGTCCGTCATCGAGCGGCTGGCGGCACTCGGTGTCGCCGTGGAGGAGGGCCCGGTGGCTCGAACCGGGGCACTCGGACCCATCAACTCGGTCTACGTGCGCGATCCGGACGGCAACCTGGTCGAGATCAGCACCTACGACTGAACGCTCAGGGACGCCCGAGCGCGCGGAACTGCCAACCGGCGTCGCGCCACGTCGCCGCGTCGAGGATGCTGCGTCCGTCGAGGATGTTCCGTTGGCGGACGACGGCGGCGAGGTCGGCCGGGCGCAGCTCCCGGAACTCACGCCACTCGGTGAGGTGCAGGACGGCGTCGGCCCCGTCGCACGCCTCGAGTGCGGACGACGAGTACGCCAGCGTCGGGTGGACGTTCTTCGCGTTACCCATGGCCTGCGGGTCGTACACGTGCACGGCGGCGCCACCGCGCTGGATCGCGTCGGCCACGTCGAGCGCCGGCGAGTCGCGGATGTCGTCGCTGTCCGGCTTGAACGCCGCGCCGAGGACCGCCACCCGCCGTCCGGCGAAGCTACCGGCGCACATCTCGAGCGCGAGGTCGACCGTCCGGGCCCGGCGACGCAGGTTGATGTCGTCGATGTTCTTCAGGAACGAGACTGCCTGATCGACACCGAGCTCTTCGGCGCGCGCCATGAACGCGCGGATGTCCTTGGGCAGGCAGCCCCCGCCGAACCCGAGGCCGGCCCGCAGGAACTTGGGGCCGATGCGGTCGTCGTGACCGATCGCGGTGGCCAGCTGGGTGACGTCGGCGCCGGTCGTCTCGCAGATCTCGGCCATCGCGTTGATGAACGAGATCTTGGTCGCCAGGAAGGAGTTGGCCGCGACCTTCACCAGCTCAGCTGTCGCGAAGTCGGTGATGACGAGCGGCGTCCCGGCGGCGAGGATCGGCGCGTAGGCCTGCTGCAGCGTCGTCAGCGCCGCGTCGTCCTCGGCGCCCATGACGAGCCGATCCGGGCGCAACGTGTCCTCGACCGCGAAGCCCTCGCGCAGGAACTCGGGGTTCCACACCAACTGCGCCCCCGCCGCGCGGACGTCGACCGCGAGAGCGCCGGCCGTCCCGACCGGAACCGTCGACTTACCGACGACCACCGCGCCCGGGCGGACGTGCTGGAGCAACGACCGGAACGCGTCGTTGACGTAGGTCAGATCGGCGGCGTTGGACCCGGATCGCTGCGGTGTCCCGACGCAGACGAAGTGCAGGTCAGCGAAGGCGGTCGCCTCTTGCACGGACGTCGTGAACCGGAGCGCACCCGACGTGACATGTTTGCTCAGCAGCTCCGGCAGCCCGGGTTCGAAGAACGGAACCTGGCCCGATGCCAGCAGCGCGACCTTGTTCTCGTCGACGTCGACGCCGAGCACCTCGTGGCCCAGTTCGGCCATCGCGCCGGCGTGCGTGGCGCCGAGATAGCCGGTGCCGATAACGGACATCTTCATTGCGGCTGAGAGGCCTCTCTGTGTGGGGGTCGATGTTAGGGGACGGCCCGGGCCGGGTCGGCAGTCCGCGTCGCGGCGTGCGACCCGCGCGACACGATCGCCTCGTATTCGGCAATCTCGGGTTTTCGCTATACAGCCCGATACGGTGCGATCGTGGATCCGATCAGGAACCCGTACGCGCCGGGTGCGGGGCAACGGCCGCCGGAGCTGGCCGGTCGGGATGCCGAGCTCGCCGCGTTCGACGTGTTGCTCGAGCGCGTGGGCCGCGGCAGGCCGGAGGGCTCGGTGGTGCTGACCGGGCTGCGCGGGGTGGGGAAGACGGTGCTGCTGAACGCGCTACGCTCGGCCGCGGTCCGCCGCGGATGGGGCACTGGCAAGTTCGAGGCCCGGCCCGACCAGAGCATCCGGCAACCGCTCGCCGCGGCGCTGCATCTCGCCGTCCGCGAACTGGCCGGCGGCAACGCCGAGGAAGCCGCGCACGTGCTCGGTGTGATCAAGTCCTTCGCCCAGCGCGACCCGGCCGCGAAGGGCCGCCAGTGGCAGCCGGGCATCGACGTCCCGGCCGTGCCCGGACGCGCGGACTCCGGCGACATCGAGATCGACCTGGTGGAGCTGTTCGGCGACATCGCCGGCCTGGCCGCCGACAGCGGGCACGGGATCGCGGTCTTCCTGGACGAGCTGCAGGACCTTCCCCCCGCCGACGTGTCGGCCCTGTGCGCGGCCTGCCACGAGGTGTCGCAGCAGGCGCGTCCACTGATCATCGTCGGCGCCGGGCTGCCACACCTGCCCGCGGTCCTGTCGGCGTCGAAGTCGTACTCCGAGCGCCTGTTCCGCTACGCGCGCATCGACCGGCTCGACCGGGCGGCCTCGGACCTCGCGCTGCGCGCGCCCGCTCGTGACGAGGACGCCGACTTCAGCGACGATGCGCTCGCTGCGATGTACGAGGCGACCGGCGGTTACCCCTACTTCGTCCAGGCGTACGGCAAGGTGGCCTGGGACGTCGCGCCGCGCTCGCCGATCACCGCCGCGGACGTCGCGGTGGCCGTGCCCGAGGCCGAGGCCGAGCTCGCGGTCGGCTTCTTCGGTTCCCGATACGTTCGGGCCACGCCGGCCGAGCGCGAGTACCTGCGGGCCATGGCCGACGTCGCCGATTCCGCGTCGGACGCGGTGCCGACCGCGGCGGTGGCGGAATCACTCGGCCGCCCGCCGCAGTCCCTCTCGCCGGCGCGGGACGGGCTGCTGAAGAAGGGGCTGGTCTATTCGGGCCAGCGAGGCCGCATCGCCTTCACCGTCCCCCACTTCGGCCGATACCTCCGCACCCAGGACTGACCCGGCTTTGCACCTTTCAGCGCTGCTGGCGGGGCCGATTTACAGCGCTGAAAGGTGCAAAGCGGGGGCTAGGAGGCGTGCTGGCGGATCCAGGCGTGCATCGCGATGCCGGCGGCGACCCCCGCGTTGATCGAGCGGGTCGAGCCGAACTGCGCGATGGAGCAGACGGCGCCGGCCACCTCCCGGGCCGCCGGGCTCAGCCCCGTCCCCTCCTGCCCGAACAGCAGCAACGAGTTGGCCGGCAGCGTGAAAGTCTCCAGCGGGACGGCCCCGGGCAGGTTGTCGACGGCCACGATCTCGTAGCCCGCCTTCGCCGCGTAGACCGCAAGTTCGACGGCGGACGGGACGTGGCTGACGTGCTGGTAGCGATCGGTCACCATCGCTCCGCGCCGGTTCCATCGCCGGTTGCCGACGACGATCACCTCGCGGGCGAGGAACGCGTTGGCCGTCCGCACCACCGTGCCGATGTTGAGGTCATGGCGCCAGTTCTCGATCGCGACGGCGAAGGGATGGCGGCGGGTGTCGAGGTCGGCGACGATCGCGTCGACCGTCCAGTACCGGTAGGCGTCGACGACGTTGCGCCGGTCGCCGTCGCGCAGCAGCTCGGGGTCTAGGCGCGGATCGTCCGGCCACGGCTGCGGGTGCGGCCCGACGCCGACGCTGTCCGTCGGCGGTTCGGCCGGCGGTCCGGCCGACACGGCCGGTTGGGCCGACACGGCCGGTTGGGCCGGCAGGGTCGGTTCGGCCGGCAGGGTCGGTTCGGCCGGCACGTTGGTCAGGACAGGCCGAGGTCGGCCAGGGTGAACGCGCTGCGGTACTCCAGGCCGGTGGCCTCGATCGCCGCCCGCGCGCCGCGGTCGACGATGGTGGCCACGCCGACCACTTCGGCCCCAGCCTCACGCAAGGCCTCGACGGCGGCGAGCGGTGACGAGCCGGTCGTCGACACGTCCTCGACGACGAGCACCCGCCGGCCGGACACCGACGGTCCCTCCACCCGCTGCTGCATGCCGTGCGCCTTCTCCGACTTACGGACGACGAACGAGTCGACGGCCCCTCCGGACGCGTGCATGATCGCCGTCCCCACCGGGTCGGCGCCGAGGGTCAGGCCACCGACGGCCTCGTAGCTCCAGTCGGCTGTCAGCTCGCGCATGACCCGGCCGACGAGGGGGGCGGCCGCGCGGTGCAGGGTGATGCGCCGCAGGTCGATGTAGTAGTCGGCCTCGCGCCCGGAGGACAGGATCACCTTGCCGTGCACCACGGCGAGGTCCTCGATCAGGCGCCGCAGCTCGGCCCGGTCATGGGTCAGTTGGTCGGTCGTCACATCCGAGACGGTAGCCCGGGGACGTCAGCGCTCGATGCGGCGGGACTTGCTCGCCTTCGCCCGGCTGCGCGCCAGCTCGGCCCCACGGGCGACCGATTCCTGGTTGGCCGCGGCCCGCTTCTTCGACCGCTGCCGCTCGACGTAGGCCTCACCACGGGTGGCGGCCGACGAGGTGAGGACGCCCTTGGCCGCGCCCGGGCGAGCGGCAGCGGGCCCCCGACCGCCCTGCGGCGGGGTGCGCGGCGCGAACAGTCCGCGCCGTTGCGGCATGTCGGTCGTGCGCACCGGCTTGGTCAGCGCGAAGTACTCGGTGCTGACCCGGAAGTTGACGAGGACGACGGCGATGATCAGGAACGCGCCGGCCAGGAACGCGGGCACCTTGAACCCGGCCGGGACCGACGAACCGACCGACAGCACCGTCCCCACGCCGACCACGGTGCCGGTGAACGAGGCCAGCAGCCAGAACGCGACGACCCCCCAGCGGGACCAGTACCGGCCGCGGTAGACGCTGAGCGCGAGGACGGAGATCGCCGCGACGACAATGATCGTCCCGATCAGCGCGCCCGACTGCTGCTGCGAGACCTGGTGGTGCAGCTTCGCTGCCGTCTCATGGATCTTCGGCTTGGCCTTCGCGTTGGCCTTCAGTTGCTCGCGTGTGAGCCACGCGCGCTGACCGAACAGGGAGACGGCGGCAATGAGCGCGGCGAGCGCCGATGCGACCAGCGCGGCGACGGCGCCCTGCACCTGACGGGGCCGGGGCGCCTTGGCCGCAGGGTCGGTGCCGGACGCCGGCTTGGTCATGGACACTCGCTTGGCGGCCTTCTGGGGGTCGTCGCTCACGGGCGCAGTGTACGTGCGGGGGATGGGCGGACGCGCTGAGCGGCGCTGGTCCGCCCGGCTGTGGAAGCCCCGGGCCGCGCCGGGCCGATGCCCTACAGTCGGTGCGACAGCGACCGGCCTCCCGGAGGACACCATGACGACGCCCTCGGATCCCGAGAACGGCCAGTCCCCGCCGGACGCCGTCAATCTGGGCAAGGCCGAACCCCCGGCAGGCTCGGATCCGGCCGGTGAGGCGCCGTTCGACCCGTACCGCTTCGGCAAGCCCGACCACCCGATCCCGGCCGAGTACGCGCCGCCGGGCTACACCGGCCCGATCGCGCCGCCCCCGAACCCGTACGCCGGCGGCCCCCACGCCGGTACCGCGCCCCCGCCCGGCTCGACCACAAACAACCCGTTCGGCAATCCGCCGGGGACGCCGTACGCGCCGGGGCCGCAGGCGCCCTATCCGGGCGGGTCGCCGTCGCCCTACGGCCCGCCGCCCGGGCAGCCGTACGGACCGCAATACGGCCAGTTCCAAGGCCAGCCCTACGGGTACGGCCCGCAGCCACCGCACTACTCGCAACCGACGGGCAACAACGGCAAGGCGGTCGCCGCCCTCGTCCTCGGCATCCTCTCGATCGTCCTGTGCTGGTTGAGCGTGTTCGACGCCGTCTTCGTGATCCTTGCCTTGATCTTCGGCCTCATCGCACTGCGCGAGACGAAGAACGGACGCAGTCGCGGCCGTGGTCTGGCCATCGCCGGGCTGGCGTGCACGGTCGTCGGTGCCCTCCTCGCGACAATCATTTCGATCAAGGTCTTTCGCGCCATCGACCGGTGCGGCGGCTTCGACCAGGCCAACCAGAGCTCGTTCCACCAGTGCGTCAAGGACAACGTGTGAACCACGGCTGGTAACCCGTCGAGGGTGGCGCCGGACCGTACCTTGGGCTCCCGCCGACTGCCGACACGGCCGCTAGCCGGCGGCGAACTTCAGGTCGAAGACCAGGTGCAGGACGATCCACACCACGCCGTCGAGCGCGGCCAGCCCGAACGCGATGTAGGCGTTCTCCAGGCTGCGCCGTTGTTCGCGGGCGCGCTGCCCGGCCATACCGGCGAGCACCGCGGTGACGATCGACAACACGATGCCGAACACCACCAGTCCGATGCAGCCGACGACGATCGCCGCGATGCCCAATCGATCCCGCTGCGATTCCGAGCCGTCCCCGACCGGCACGGGGTAGGCGCCGGGCAGTTCGGAGAACTGCGACTCGTCGAACAGTCCGGAATCGTCGGGGAGCAACCCGATCAGCCGCCGACCGACAGGCCGGACCGGTCAGGCAGCGCGTCGACGAGCACGGTCTGCCCGTCGCGGACCTCACCGTTGAGCAGGGCCTTGGCCAGCGCGTCGCCGATGGCCGTCTGCACCAGCCGGCGCAACGGGCGGGCGCCGTAGAGCGGATCGAACCCGTTGAGCGCCAGCCACTCACGCGCGGCGTCGGTGACGTCGAGCGTCAGGCGGCGGGCGGACAAGCGGGCCGACAAGGACCGCAGCTGGATGTCGACGATCCGGGTGAGGTCCTCGGTGGTCAACGCTTCGAAGATCACGATGTCGTCGAGACGGTTCAAGAACTCCGGCTTGAAGTGCCCGCGCACGATGGACAGCACTTCGTCCCGCTTGAGGTCATCGGGCAGGTCACTGATCAACGCGTGCGAGCCGAGGTTGGACGTGAGGACGAGAATCGTGTTGCGGAAGTCGACCGTCCGGCCCTGGCCGTCGGTCAAGCGGCCGTCATCGAGCACCGCCAGCAGGATGTCGAAGACGTCGGGGTGCGCCTTCTCGACCTCGTCGAGCAGGACGACGGTGTAGGGC
>NZ_JBHEMO010000029.1:0-6663 GCF_046262535.1 Jatrophihabitans sp.
GGTCGATCGGGTAACCCGATAAGCCCATCGTGCCGGCGCTCGAGACGGCAACCGGAAGGCCAGGCGCAAGCCGCGCGCGCATGAGTCGTTCGGCCAACGGCGAGCGGCAGACATTCCCGGTGCATACGAAGAGCACCGCAAACGCCACACATCGAGAGTAGGCCACCGCCGGATGGGGCAACGCCGACCTGATCCGGTCGACATCCCGGGGCCAGCGAGTCCGCGACCGTAGCCTGATACCCGTGCAGCAGCGGACTCAGGCAGCGGTCGCGGTTTCCGCAGCCGTCGTCGTTTTCGCTGTCGCGGGCTACGTCATCGCGCATCGAGACCCCGTGGAACACGCCGGCCAGACTCCGGGTTACGTCCTGACGACGGCCGGCTCAGCGCCCACGGCGGCGGCCAGCACCGCGCCGGTGAGCCACACGCCCGTCATCGCCTTCGTCGGCGACGACTACACGAGCGGCAAGGGCGCGAGCGCCAAGAGCAAGCGGTTCAGCTCGCTCGTGGCCGACGACCTCAACGCGAGCGAGACGAACATCGGGCACGACGGGGCCGGCTATGCGAAGAAGGGCCCCGACGGAAAGAGCTACGCCGACCTGATCGCCGCGGTGGTCGACGCCCGTCCCGACGTCGTCGTGGTCACCGGTGGGCGGAACGACGTCCTTGAGGAGGTCGATCAAGACACCCTCAGCGCCGCCGTGGCGAAGCTGTTCACGACCTTGCACGAGAAGCTTCCGCAAGCGCATCTCATCGCCGTCAGGCCGTTCTGGGGCGACAGCGACCCGCCCCGGCAGCTCACGGCTTTGGCCCAGATGGTGAAGACAGCTGTGACAAAGGCGGGGGGCACCTACATCGGCCTCGCCGATCCGCTGCACGGCCACTCGGATTACATGGCCGACGACGCCGATCCGAACACCGCCGGACATCGGGCCATCGCCCGCGCCCTCGAGCCGAGGCTGCGCCCGCTCGTCACCGAGAGCTGAGCGTCAGGACGGCTTGGCGCTGTGGGCGTCGTACACCGCGCGGAACGCTTCGGCGATCCTCGGATGCTTGGCCAGCACCGGCCGCAGCGCATCGTTCTCGATCCGCAATCCGCTGACACGAGTCGACGTGGTGACGGTGGCCCGGCGTTGGCCGCCACCGAGCAGCGCCATCTCGCCGACGACGTCGCCCTCCCCGAGTGTGGCGATCTGCTCGCGCTGGTGGAACACGAGCGCCGTCCCGTTCATGATCACGTAGCAGGCGTCGGCCGGGATGCCCTCTTGCACCATGGGCCAACCGGACGGCAGCGCGAATGGCCCGCCGGCGTCGACGAGCGCGGAGATGTCGTCTCGTCCGCATTGCGCGAATACCGGGTATCCGCTCAGCTTTGCGACCAGTTCGCGCTTCTCGCCATGCGGCATGTCGCCCTCGCTCTCGGTCAGGGCGCGCCCCTCCGCAGCCCGATGAACGCCGAGCCTAAGGCACCAAAACGGAGGGCGCTCTTCGAAACGAAGTGACCGGGGACGCGATGAGACGCCGGTTACCGTCCGGCCGGGGCGGGCCGGTCCCCGCCGGGCCCGGCTTCGGGCCCCGCCGGGGGCACGTCGACGGCGGCGCCACTAGCCACTGAGGTGACCTCCGCGTCAGCCGCCGCACGCGCTTGCTGGCCCGACACCGCCCGCAGCGGGACCTCTTTCATCATCACGGACAGCACGACCCCGATGACCAGGACGAAGGCACCGACGAGGAAGACGGTGTCCATCGAGTCTGAGAATCCGACCAGGATCGGGTGCCGGACCTGCATCGGCAGGCTGGCCAGGCGGCTCGTGTCGTTGAGGTTGAACGATCCCTTGGGCACCTGGACGCCGTTCTTGGCCAGCTCGTGCGGGATGTTCGTGGCAGCTCGGGTGAACAAGATCGACAAGAACACCGCGGTGCCCAGCGAACCGCCCACCTGCCGGAAGAACGTGACCGCCGACGTGGCTACACCCATGTCGCGCGGGTCCACCGCGTTCTGCATCGCCAGCACGATGCTCTGCATGTTCATGCCGAGGCCGAGGCCGAAGATGGCCATGTAGATGTCGGCCTGCCAGAGGGGGGTGTCCGCTCCGATCCGCGTCATGAGCAGCAGGCCGAACACCATGAATATGGAGCCGACGACCGGGAAAATCTTGTAGCGGCCGGTGCGTGAGGTGAACTGCCCGGAGGCCAGCGACGCCGCCATCATGCCGAAGATCATCGGCAGCAGCAGCAGACCGGCCTTCGTGGGCGACGCGCCCTTGACGATCTGCAGGTACAGCGGGATGGAGGCGATCCCCCCGAACATGCCCATGCCGACGATCAACGCCTGGCCCGACCCTTGGGCGAAAACGTGGTTGCGGAACAGCCGTAGCGGCAACAGAGCTTCGTCGCCCATCCGGGCCTCGACCCGGACGAAGGCGGCCAGACCGGCGACGCCGAGCAGGTAGCAGGCGTACGCACCCGGCGAGCTCCACCCCCACGTCCGGCCCTGCTCGGCGATGATCAGCAGGGGCACGAGACCGACGACCAGCATTCCCGCGCCGGTCCAGTCGATGCGGTGCTGGCGGCGGTTGTGATCGAGATGCAGCACGCGGGTCACAACGAACAGCGCGAAGATGCCGATGGGGACGTTGATGTAGAAGATCCAGCGCCAGCCCGGGGCGCCGAGGATGCTGCTCTGGCCGGCGAAAAAGCCGCCGATCACCGGTCCCAGCACGGAGGAGGTCGCGAATACGGCCATGAAGTAGCCCTGGTACTTGGCTCGCTGACGCGGCGGGATGATGTCGCCGATGATCGCCAGGGCGAGCGGCATGATGCCGCCTGCGCCGATCCCCTGGAAGGCTCGGAAGGCCGCCAACATGTACATGTTCTGCGCAAGCCCGCAGAGCGCGGATCCGACGATGAAGATCGTGATCGCCAGCATGTAGAACGGCTTGCGACCGTAGATGTCGGACAGTTTGCCGAACAGCGGCGTCGAGATCGTCGAGGTGATGAGGAACGCGGTCGTCACCCAAGCCTGCACCGAAAGGCCGTTGAGGTCGTCGCCGATCGTGCGGATCGCCGTCGAGACGATCGTCTGGTCCAGTGCGGCCAGGAACATGCCGAGCATCAGCCCGGACAGGATCGTCATGATCTGCTTGTGGCTCAGGCCGCCGGGCTCCACCGAGACATTCGTCGGCTGGGTGGTCGAGGTGGGCATCAGTTACTGCTCCCTGCTGGGTGTTCGGCGTCCTTGAACCAGCTGCCGTGCGCCGACTCGAAGGCATCGGTGAACCGGCTCAACATGGTGGCGAAGCGCCGAAGATCGGCTTCGCTCCACCCGTCGAGCATCTCGGCGAAACGCTCCATCCGTTTCTGATCATGCTCCGCGAGCAGTGCCTCCGCCTTGGCAGTCAGCGCGAGCAGGCTGGCCCGCCCGTCGTCGGGGTCGGGCCGGCGCTCCAGCAAGCCGTCCTTGACCAGCGTGGAGACCTGCCGGCTGACGGTGGACGGATCGGCCCGCAGCGCGTCGGACAAGCTGGCGGCGCGCGCGGGGCCGTCGGCTCGGATCTGCTTCAGCAGCAGATGGGCCGACCACTCGACGTCGGTCGCGGCCGCGGCCAGCATGCGCGCTCGCGCCCTGGTGAAGGCGCGAACCAGCCCCATAACGCTGTCGGCGACAGCGGCAACCTCGGGCGCGGCAACCGCAGCGGCGCTCGGGGACATGGCGAGATCGGTCATGGGCTTCTTCCGGGTTAGATGCACGGTGCAACTAGTTGCAGCCTACAACTATTCCCGTTCCCGGTTTGCGCCGGCTTGTCCCGTCCGGTTCAGGCGTGCTCGACGGCGGCGGCGTCGCCCAGCCCGAGGATCTCGACGGCCCGCTCGCGCATCTCGACCTTGCGGACCTTGCCGGTCACCGTCATCGGGAACTCGTCGACGACGTGCACGTAGCGCGGGATCTTGTAGTGCGCGAGCTTGCCCGAGCAGAACGCCCGTAGCGCCTCGGCGTCGAGCGAAGCTCCCTCGCGCAGCCGGACCCAGGCCATGAGTTCCTCGCCGTACTTCTCGTCCGGCACACCAATCACCTGCGCGTCGACGATGTCGGGGTGCGTGTACAGGAACTCCTCGACCTCGCGCGGGTAGACGTTCTCGCCGCCGCGGATGACCAGATCCTTGATCCGCCCGACGATGTTGACGTAGCCCTCGCTGTCCATTGTGGCGAGGTCGCCGGTGTGCATCCAGCCGTTGCGCAGGACCTCGGCCGTCTTCTCCGGCTCGTTCCAGTAGCCGAGCATCACCGAGTACGCCCGGGTGCAGAACTCGCCCGGCTGGCCGCACGGCACGGGCAGGTTCGTCTCCGGGTCGACGACCATCACCTCGACGTGCGGGTGCACCCGGCCGACCGTCGAGGTGCGCCGGTCCAGCGAGTCGTCCTTGCGGGTCTGCGTCGAGACGGGGGACGTCTCGGTCATGCCGTAGGCGATCGTCACCTCCTCCATGTTCATCTCGGTGATGACGCGCTTCATCACCTCGACCGGGCAGGGGGAGCCGGCCATGCAGCCCGTCCGCAGTGAGCTCAGGTCGTAGGTGGCGAAGTTGTCCAGGCCCAGTTCGGCGATGAACATCGTCGGCACGCCATAGAGGGACGTGCACTTCTCGTCCTGAACGGCCTGCAGCGTGGCCGCCGGATCGAAACCGGGCGCCGGGATGACGATGCACGCGCCGTGCGAGGTGGCGCCCAGGTTTCCCATGACCATGCCGAAGCAGTGATAGAAGGGCACCGGAACGCAGATGCGGTCGACCTCGGTGTAGCCCATCCCCTCACCGACGAAGTAGCCGTTGTTGAGGATGTTGTGATGGCTGAGCGTCGCGCCCTTGGGAAATCCGGTCGTCCCCGAGGTGTACTGGATGTTGATCGGGTCGTCGAAGGACAGCTGCGCCGAACGCCGGGCCACCTCGTCGGCACCGACCGGCACGGCGTCGGCGAGCAGCGCGTCCCACGTCGCGTCGCCGAGATAGATGACGTCGCGCAGCGTCTCGAGTGACGGACGCACCTGTTCGACCATCGCGCGGTAATCGCTGGTCTTGAACTCCAGCGCCGCGATGAGCGTGCCGATCCCGGCCTGGCGCAGGACGTACTCGAGCTCGTGGGTGCGGTAAGCCGGGTTGATGTTGACGAGGATGGCGCCGATCCGCGCGGTGGCGTACTGCGTCACGAACCATTCGGCGCAGTTGGGTGCCCAGATGCCCACCCGGTCGCCGGCGTCGATGCCGCGGGCGAGCAGCCCGCGGGCTACCTCGTCGACGGCCTCGTCGAGTTGGGCGTAGGTCCAGCGTCGGCCGGTCGGCACGTCGACCAGCGCTTCGCGGTCCCCGAAGTGCGCGACGGTCCGGCGCAGATTCGCGTCGATCGTCTCGCCGAGCAGCGGTCTCGTGGACGTCCCGCTGGCGTAGGACAGAGGCACGGTCATGAATCCACGGTAGGACGGCAAGAGCCCCGCCGACAGCCCCCGCACGTACAAACGACGCCGTCGACGGGCCCGGATCGGGCACGTGGACGGCGTCGCCGTTGTTTGCGTGGATGAGCCTCAGGCTCGAAAGGCTTCGTACTAGCTTTCTACTGCTGCCGTGTTCCCGTCGAGCAGGGAGCGGACCTCGGTCTCGCGGTAGCGGCGGTGGCCGCCCAGCGTGCGGATCGAGGTGAGCTTGCCGGCCTTGGCCCAGCGCGTCACGGTCTTCGGGTCGACGCGGAACAGCGTCGCAACCTCAGACGGGGTAAGCAGAGCCTCGGTTTCGGGACGATGGCGGATCGTCGTCATGTGGTGCCGCCCTTTCTGTGGAATGTCACGGGGAGTCCTGTTCCACGTGAACGACGCAAGTATGCAGAAGGTGAAGTTGCACCGGCTATAGCTGCGCGCTCAACTGTCCACTCTGTGCCATGCACGCCCCGCCTGTCCGGTTTTCCCGGCGGACAAATACGGACGTCTTGGACAGTTCTGGACACTGATCACCGGCGTGCGGCGGAAGTTATGCGCGGAGTACGCTTGACGCACGATATGACAACTTCCCCGGCGGAGCAGCTGACCTTCCAGTCACGGGCTCCTCGTCGGATGAGCGCGTGAGCGAGGGGGTCGAGCCATGGGGCGAGGCCGTGCCAAGGCCAAGCAGCAAAAGGTGGCCCGAGAACTGAAGTACAGCACCCATTTCGCGGACCTCGACGCGCTCCAGCGCGAACTCGGCGTCTCGAAGCCGGACTCGTCCGGCGCCGGCCCGGAGCCGGACGCTGTGGATGACGAGTACGAAGACTGGACCGGTACCGACCGCTGATCCGGACCCCGACCGTCGTTGGCCAGAGTCTTTCGGCCTTGTTCCACCGGCACTCTGCCCGCTTCCCGCTAGGCGTCAGTCCCCAACCGGTCAAGAGCCGTGGTGGTCAATCCGTGCCCACTTAGGTCGGGTCGCGACGGCACGCTAACACCAGGTCGAGGCGATTCCGGCGTAGTTCGCGACCAATTCGGTCGTCGGAGCGGACGGATCGTCGGCGCCCGACGCCTGGAGGCGGCCCATCTCCCACGCCGGCACGCCGCGGGCGGACAACAGCGCCAGGGCGTCCGCCGCTCTCGCGGCGGGCACGACCGCGACCATGCCGACTCCGAGGTTGAAGGTCAGCTCCAGCTC
>NZ_JBHEMO010000030.1:0-30678 GCF_046262535.1 Jatrophihabitans sp.
CACGCCCTCACTCCGTTCGGGCGTGCAGAGCCGCAATACCCCTGTTTCGCTCCGCACGCGCCGCTCACGCCCTCACTCCGTTCGGGCGTGCAGAACCGCAATACCCCTGATTCGCTCCGCACGCGTCGCTCACGCCCTCACTCCGTTCGGGCGTGCAGAGCCGCAATACCCCTGATTCGCTCCGCAAGCGTCGCTCACGCGGTCACCGTTGCACACCGGGCGGATCGGCTGCGGAGTTTTCCACAGCGGCCGGTTCGAAGGGGCGCCAAAGTGGATTCCAGGTAACCCTGAAGTGAATGTCCACACCTGTGGACGAGCGTGTGTACAGAGGGACTTAGGCCTGTGGACCCGGAACCGGCGGCTGTGGAAGACGGGACTGCGACGGCCGTCGCCAACTGGCGTCCCGGGCGGTTACCGTGACCGCGTGCCGAGTCCCGCGGATCCGTCGTCCGGCGCCGATTCGGCTGTCGAGGTCCGGCGCAGCGCCCGTCGGCGCCGCACGGTCTCGGCCTACCGCGACGGTGCCCGGGTGATCGTCCTCATCCCGGCGCGATTCAGCGCGGCCGAAGAGCGGGAATGGGTCGATCGCATGGTCGCCCGGGTGACGCGCGGCGAACGGCGCCCTCGCAGCGGGAACGCAGAGCTCGCCCGGCGCGCCCGGAGCCTGTCCGACCGCTACCTCGACGCCCGAGCCGAACCGGCCGACGTACGTTGGGTCGCGGCGATGCGCACCCAGTGGGCCTCATGCACTCCGACCGAACGCACGATCCGGCTGTCGCGGACCCTGCAGGACCTGCCCGTGTGGGTGCAGGACTACGTGCTGCTGCACGAACTCGCCCACCTGATCGAACCGAGCCACGGCGTCCGCTTCTGGCGCCTGCTCGACGGTTATCCGCGTACCGAACGGGCCCGCGGCTATCTCGACGGCGTCAGCGCCGCGGCCCGCCTGCCCATCGCGGACGACCTTGCCGCGGACATGGGCGAGGACGGACCCGGAGATCAGTCCGTCGAGCCGGACGCGGTCGCCGACGCGGGTTAGCCGGCAGCGTCGCTCTCCGGCGGCTTCGGCTCGGTGTCCTCGGGGGCTTCCGGCACCGATTCGGGTGCTGGATCAGCACCGAAAGCGGCGGCGTCGCCGTCCAGTTCGCTCAGGTCGTCAGGCGCGCTGAAGCCTTCGGCCTTCTCGCCGAAGCCGAGCGGATCGTCGAGATCCTCAGCCGTGGGCAGCAGATCGGGGTGCGACCAGATCGCGTCGCGGCCGCTGACCCCGCGCTTCTCGGTGACGCTCCACCACAGGGCGGCGGCCTCCCGCAGCCGGCGGGGCCGCAACTCGAGCCCGACCAGGGTGGCGAACGTCTGCTCGGCCGGTCCACCGGTTGCCCGGCGGCGCCGCGACGCCTCCCGCAACGCTTCGGCGCCCGGCATCCGGTCGCCGGCGGCCGCGGCCACGACCGCGTCCACCCAGCCTTCAACCAGAGCGAGGAGGGTCTCCAGCCGGCGGAGGGCCGCCTCCTGCTCCGGCGTCTGCTGCGGAGCGAACAGACCGCCTGTCAGTGCCTCTTGGACGCTCTCCGGGTTCATCGGGTCGATGCCCTGGACGGCGGATTCGATCGCCGACATGTCGAGCGTGATGCCACGGGCGTAACTCTCGACGGTGTCGAGAAGTCGCTGCCGCAGCCAGGGGACGTGGCCGAACAGCCGCTGATGGGCCGCCTCTCGCAGGGCGAGGTAGAGCCGGACCTCTTCGGCCGGGCGCTCGAGCCCTTCGCCGAAGGCCGCGACGTTGTCGGCGACCAATGCCGCCACGCCCTGCGGACCGAGCGGGATGCCCACGTCGGTCGCCGACACGACTTCCTGCGCCAACCCGCCCAGGCCCTGGCCCACCTGCGCCCCGAACATGAGGCCGCCGATCTGGGTCATGATCCCGGCGAGCGGGTTGCCCGCGCCGAGTGCTTCCAGTTGCTCGGCCGGCAGCGCGCTCGACATCGCGGCCACCACTCGGGCCGCGACCGGATCGCACAGCGAGGTCCACACCGGCAGCGTGCGCTCGAGCCATTCCGCCCGAGTCCACGTCTCGATGGTCTGGATGCCGGACGGAAGGTCGGTCGCGTCGTCGAGCCACAGGTCGGCCAGGCGGATGGCCTCGACCGTTGCGCTGCGGTCGGCCGGGCTGACGATGGTGCTGTTGCCGGCCAGCGACTGGTTGGCCAGCTGCTTGGCCAGCTCCCAGTTGACGGGGCCACCGGACCAGGACAGCAGCTTCTGCAGCTCGGCGAACAACGGCAGCTGGCCGGACGGGTCGCCCGGGTCGCCGCCGGCGCCGAAGCCGAACGGGAAGTTCGTCATACCTGTCACGGTAGTAGCACGAACCAGGCCAGCTCTTGGTTCCGGAGCCGGCCCGCGTTGCGCCCACGGCGAACGCGGACACGGCGGTAGCGTCCGATCATGGGATGGGCCTTGTGGCTGCTGATACCGGTGGCGGTGACGATCCTCGCCGCGCTCGGCTCGTGGTGGCGGGCCCGTCCGCCGCGCACCCCGAACACCGAACAGGCGATGCAGGCGCACGGCGAGTTCCTCGACGCGCTGTCGCGGACGGCACGCTCGAAGGAGCGCGGCCTCCCCCCTGCTTCCGGCGACTGACGCGCTCGAGCCGGTTGAGCGCCGGGCACAGGCCGCTCAGACCGGCCGGTTACCCTGCGAACGTGTCGCGTCTCGCCCTGCCGTCGATCGAGTGCGTTCCCGGCGGACGGGCCTTCGCCTCGTTGAGCCGGCGGGTTCGCACGCTCGCCGTCGCGGGGATCCTCTTCGTGGTGCTGTTCGTGCTGGCGTTGACCATGCCGGTTCCCTACGTCGTCCTGTCACCGGGCCCGACGTACAACACGCTCGGCACCGACGACAACGGCAACACGATCGTCGTGATCGACGGCAGGAAACCCAGCCACACGTCCGGCCATCTGAACCTGACGACGGTGAGCATCAGCAGCACCTCCCTCACCCCGTTCCAGGCCATCGCCGCATGGTTGAACTCGGACGAGGTCGTGGTGCCGAAGGCGTCGATCTACCCGCCGGGTACGAGCGAACAGAAGACCAACGAGCAGAACACGCAGGACTTCCTGTCCTCCCAGGACAGTGCCACCGCCGCGGCGCTGTGCGAGCTGCACTATCCGAAGGGGTTCGGCGTCCTCAAGGTCAACGCCGACGGACCCTCTCACGGTGTGCTCCAGCCCGGCGACTTCCTGCGGACCGTGGACGGCAAGCCAGCCGGCTCCGTCGACGCCCTCAGCACGGCGCTCGCCACCGAGTCACCGGGCAAGACGGTGCCCCTGACCATCACCCGCGACGCGAAGCCGGCCGAGCTCGACGTCAAACTCGGGCCACCACTGAAGAAGAAGAAGAACGGGGCCAGACTGGGGATCGTCGTCGCCAACGGCTGCCTCGCGCCGTTCACGATCGACCTCGGGCTGGGCAATCAGATCGGCGGCCCGTCGGCCGGGCTGATGTTCGCCCTCGGGATCATGGACAAGGTCGGCACGGTCGACCTCACGAAGGGACGCTTCATCGCCGGCACCGGGACGATCGACAGCGCCGGCAAGGTGGGCGCGATCGGCGGCATCCAGTTGAAGATGATCGCCGCCAAGAACAAGGGCGCGTCGGTGTTCCTGGCCCCGGCGGGCAACTGCGGCGACGTGCGCAAGGCCACGCCCCACGGCCTGAAGGTGATCAAGGTCAGCACCCTGCACTCAGCGGTGCAGAGCCTGCTCGACCTGCAGGAGGGCAAGCCCGTCGTCGGCTGCTGAGAGCCGGCGTCACTCCTCGAACGTGGCGAGCAGAGCCGCGACGAGGTTCGGCGCCAGGTCGGGCCCGGTGAGCAGCTCGTCCTCGTCGGCTCCGTGCATCCGCAGCAGCGCCGCACTCGTGCCGTCGCCCAGCACACCGGCCACCAACCGCGCCTCACGACGAGCCGGATGACCGGCCGCCTGGGCGGCAACCTGGTCGTCGCTGAGGTCCGCCTCGGCCGACGGCGGCAGGATGACGATCTCCTGACTGACCGCACATCCGGCAACACCCGCCGGCCAGGCAATGCCGGCCAGGATCTCGTCGAGGGGCTCGTCCGGGAGTCCCTCCTGCTCGACCGGCGTGATCGCGTCCTCGTCCAGTTCGTCGATCCCGAGTCTCCGTGCGGTGTCGGGATCGTCGCGGGCGAACTGCCCGGCCCGGACGAGCGCGAACAGCACCGGCGGGCGGTCCCATCCCGCGGCGTTGACGTGCGTTTCTATCTCCGCGACCGCCGGTTCGAGCACGTGCCGTCCTGTCTGTCGAGTTACTCGCCTCGCTTCATCCTCGTCTATGCAAAGGAACCACAGCCTCGGCCGGTACGTTGACCCCGACGTCACCGCACAACGAGGAGCCCGCCAGTGACCATGCGGCCCATGCCGGCCATGATCCTCTCGCGACGCGCGAAGATCGCACTGTCGGTCGTCGGCATCATCGTCGTCCTGCTGATCGTGCTGGTGAAGCTCGCCGGCGTCTACGTCAACTATTTGTGGTTCGGTGAGGTCGGCCAGCGGCAGGTGTACGGCACGATGATCTGGACGAAGGTCACCCTGTTCTTCATCTTCGGGATCCTGATGGCGTTGATCATCGGGGCCAACCTGGTGATCGCGTACCTGCTCAAGCCACCGTTTCGGCCGATGTCACCCGAGCAGCAGAACCTTCAGAATTACGTGCTCATGGTCGAGCCGCGGCGCAAGCTGATCCTGGCCGGTGTCATGGTGGTCTCGCTGCTCGGCGCCGGCGCATCGGCTCAGGGTGACTGGAAGATCTGGCAGCTGTGGTTGAACGGCGGCTCGTTCGGCATCAAGGACCCGCAGTTCCACAAGGACATCTCCTTCTTCGCGTGGGACTACCCCGTCTACCGCGCGCTGTTGAGCTTCGGCTTCACCGCCGTACTGTTCTCCCTCGTCCTGTCGATCGGCATTCATTACCTCACCGGCGCCATCAGGCTGCAGACGCCGGGCCCGAAGATCACGCTCTCCGCGCGGCGCCATCTGACCGCGCTGGTCTTCGTATTCATGGCACTGAAGGCTGTCGCGTACTGGATGGACCGCTACGGCTTCGTTTTCAGCTCGCGGAGCAAGTTCACCGGAGCGTCCTACACCGACGTCCACTCGGCCCTGCCGGCCAAGACGATCCTGTTCTGGATCGCGATCATCCTGGCGCTCGGTGTGCTGGCCAGCATCTGGCTGCGCAGCCTTCTGCTGCCCGGCATCGGATTCGTCGTCCTGCTGATCTTGAGCATCCTGATCAGCGGCATCTACCCGGCGGTGGTGCAGCGGGTGTCGGTGAAGCCGAACGCGAGCGACAAGGAAGCGCCGTACATCCTGAAGAACATCACCGCCACGCGGCAGGCCTACGGCATCGTTACCGACACATCGAGCGACGGCAGCGCCCCGGGCAGCGGGTCCACGGTCAGATACTCGCCGTACGCCGTGTCGTCGGATCCGGCGAAGACCGAGGTGACGACGAACAACACGACGGTGGACAACATCCGGATCACCGACCCCAATGTCGTCTCGCCCACGTTCACCAATGCGCAGCGCATCCGCCAGGTCTACGGTTTCGCGCCGAAGCTCGACGTCGACCGGTACACGATCGACAAGGTCGAACACGACTACGTGGTCGGCGTGCGCGAGGCGGTTCCCACCAACCTGATCGGCTCGCAGAACAACTGGATCAACCAGCACACCGTGTACACCCACGGCTACGGGCTCGTGGCGGCTGAGGCCGACGAGGACATCACGCAGACCGGCGCGCAATACACGCAGGCCGACATCCCGCAGGCCGGCCCGCTGACGGTGGACAAGCCGCAGATCTATTACGGCGAGCTGATGTCGGACTACTCCGTGGTCGGCGCGAAGGACCGCAAGCGCGAGTCCGACGGCACCGGCGACAAGCTCGTCACCTACACGGGCAAGGGCGGGGTCCCGCTCAACAACCCGCTGGCCAAGCTCGCGCTCGCCTTGAAGTACAAGGAGACGAACTTCCTGCTCAACGACGCCGTCGGGGCAAAAGGCGCCAAGCTGATCTTCAACCGGGACCCCAAGACCCGGGTGCAGAAGGTCGCGCCGTTCCTGACGGTCGACGGTGACCCCTATCCGGTGGCCGACCCGAAGACCGGACACATCGTCTGGATCGTCGACGCCTACACGACGATGGCGAACTATCCGTACTCCGAGCGGCAGTCGCTGTCGGACCTGACTCACACGTCGCTGCGCAAAGACCAGAAGGACACGCAGATCAACTACATCCGCAACTCGGTCAAGGCGACCGTCGACGCGTATGACGGCACGGTGACGCTCTACCGCTGGGACACATCGGATCCGGTGCTCAAGGCGTGGATGAAGGTCTTCCCCGGTCTCGTGAAGTCCAGCAAGGACATGCCGGCGACGATCCGCGACCACGTGCGCTATCCCGAGGACCTGTTCGACGTGCAGCGCGCCCTGCTCGCGCAGTACCACGTCAACGACCCGGTGACGTTCTACAACGGCCGCGACCGCTGGGCGGTGCCGGCTGACCCGTTCGAGCCGACGGCCGGCGATCAGCCGCCGTACTACGTCCTGGCCAACTCGCCCAACTCGGACGGCACCGGCTCGACGACGCAGTTCCAGCTCACGACGCCGATGCTGGTGAACAACTCGCCCAACCTGGCGGCCTATATCTCGGCCGACAGCGATCCTGGCCCGGACTACGGCAAGATCACCGTGCTCTCGGTGAGCGACAAGTCCGCGGTGCAAGGACCGGGCCAGGTGGCGAACGTGTTCCGGACGCAATCCCAGATCGCATCCGATATCAGGCTGCTCGGGGGCGGCGAGTCGAGCGTGATCCACGGCAACTTGCTTACGCTGCCGCTCGGCAGTTCGTTCCTGTACGTCGAGCCGCTCTACGTGCAGTCGACCTATCCCACCCTGCAACGAGTGCTCGTGACCTACGGCAACAACATCGGCTACGGCTCCACTCTCGCCAACGCCCTCAGCGACTTCAAACCGGGGCACACCGTCGGGCAGACATTGAAGAGCTTCGGTGGGGCGACGACAACAACCCCGGGAGGCAGCACGGGCACGCCCTCGTCGTCGTCGCCGCCGACGGGTTCGTCGTCCTCGTCGTCGCCGCCTCCGATTTCGGGCTCGGGCACCGTCAGCCAGCTCCTCGCCGAACTCAGCCAGGCGGTGGCCGACCGCAACGCGGCCTATGACTCGCACGACGCGACGCGGATCGCGGCGGCCGAGGCGAAGGTGCAGAACATCGCCGATCAGCTGGTCGCCGCGCAATCCGAGTCGCCCACGCCGAGGTCGCCGACCGCGAAGGCGTCTCCGTCGAAGTAACGCCCGGAACTGCTCAGCGGCGCGGGTTGACCAGGCCGCTGTCGAAGGCGAACACCACGGCCGCGGCCCGGTCGCGCAGCTGCAGCTTGGCGAACACGTGGTTGACGTGGGTCTTCACGGTGCCCTCGCCGAGCACGAGGTCGGCGGCGATCTCGGCGTTGCTGCGGCCGGCGCCGATCAGGGCCAGGACCTCCCGCTCGCGGGCGGTGAGCCGGTCCAGCTCGGGAGTGGTGCGCGCGGTCGACGGCGCTGCACGGTAGGTCGTCAGCACGCGCCCCGTGACGGCCGGGTCGAGCCAGGCGCCGCCGTCGGCGACGGTTCGCACGGCACGCTGGAGGTCCTCGGCCGGCACGCCCTTCAGGACGAACCCGGAGGCACCCGCGCGCAATGCGCCGGCCAGGACCTCGTCGTCGTCGAATGTGGTGAGCACGAGTACCGGTGGGCTGTCGGCCGACCGACGCAGCGCTTCGGTCGCTGTGACGCCGTCCATGACAGGCATGCGCACGTCCATGAGGACGACGTCCGGACGGTGCGTGGCCACGGCGGCGCCGACTGCGCCGCCGTTCTCGCATTCACCGACGATCTCGAAGCCGAACCGGCTGCGCAGGATGCCGCGCAGCCCGGCCCGGACGAGCTCTTGGTCGTCCACGACCAGCACACGCACCGGCGCCGTCATCGGACCGGCTGCAAGGGCAGCTCGGCCCGGACGAGCCAGCCCGTGCCGCCCGGCCCGGCGCTGCACCGCCCGCCGACCGACTCGGCTCGCTCCCGCATGCTGAGCAAACCCAGTCCCTCGCCGCGCCGGGGCGTCCCTTCGCTCTCGACCAAGACCTGGACGGAGTCCGGTCGCACCCTCACCCGTACCGTCGAGGCGGTGCCGGGCGCGTGTTTCACCGCATTCGTGAGTGACTCCTGCACGATCCGGTAGGCCGCGAGCCCCACGGTGTTCGGCAGCCGATCGAGATCGCCGTCGATGGTGCTGGACACGTCGGCGCCGGCGCTGCGGAAGCCCTCGATCAGCGAGGGGAGATCGAGGCTGCCGGGCAGCGGAGCAGTCGGATCCGCGTCTTCGCCGCGGTGGAGCAACCCGACGGCGTGCCGCACCTCGTCGAGACTGCGCCGGCCGAGACGTTCGGCCTCTTCCAGTGCCCGCACCGCCGTCTCGCGGTCCTCGTCGAGCGCCAGCCGGGCGCTGCTGACATGCAGCAGCGACACCGTCAGGCTGTGCGCGATCACGTCGTGCAGCTCGCGGGCGATGCGGTTGCGCTCCTCGGCCTGCGCGCGCTGGGCGAGCCCGGCCTGGGCCGCGCGCAGCTGCTCGGCGAGATCGCGTTGCCGCCGGCCGAACGTGCACCCGACCACGCTGAAGCAGGTGCCCCCGACCCAGGCCGCCCAGCCGGCGTCCGGGCTGGCCAACAGCGCCTCCGCGCCGATCGTCACCATCGCGGCGGCCCAGTAGATCCCGGTGACCTGGAGCGGCGCCGAGAGCGCGCACCACGCCGCCAGTACCGGCAGCCCGAACCACGCGAGGTTAGACGCGGTGCCGTCGCCGACAAGGGTGATGCCCGCGCTGCCGACCAAGGCCGCCGGCAGGATCCAGAGCGGCCGACCCAGGATTGCGGCGGCGCCGAAGCCGACGGCAACCGCCGTCCCGATCGCGGCCTGGGCCGGGTCGTCCCCGGCGCGGCTGATCGTGCCGACGGCGACGAAGACGACGAGCACCCCGAACACCGCCCACCCCGCTGCGCGGGGGAGCGGCTTCGGCGTCGCGCGCAGGGCCAGCATCTGGTCGAGCCTAAGCGCGGTTCACAACGCCGCCCGGCGGGCGGCCACGACGGTCGCTACCACAGCCAGCGCGATCACCTCGACGAGCGTCCCGGTCGGGGTGCCGATGCCCAGCCACGGCTGGCGGATCGAGGTGGTGACCCAGGTGAGCGGCAGGGCGTCACCGATGTGGCGCAGCACCGAGCCCATGACGTGCGGCGGCGGGCCGCCGGCGCCGAGGAGGAACGAGGGGAAGAACAGCATCAGGCCGACCGCCTGGGCGGCGCGGGCCGAGGGCAGCAGCGTGCCGAGCAGCACGCCGATGCTGATGAACCCGATGGAACCAAAGACGAGGCCGAGCAGGACGCGCCCCAGGTCGTGGACGGCCGGAATGCCATAGACAGGCGCCGCGACGGCGAGCAGGACCACGCCGGCGACGGCGATGGTGGCCAAACCGAGCACGAGTTCGGCGACCGCGAACGACCAGCGCGGGAAGCCGGCGGCCGCGAACCGGCGCAGGACCCCCCGTTCGCGGTAGGACGCGAGGTGCACCGGCAGCATGATCAAGCCGGTGGCCGCCAGCACGACGGTGAAGTACGAGGCGACGTACCACTGCGACGGGTTCTGCCCGGCAAAGGCGACGTCCGGCTCGGTGCCGAACGCGCCCCCGATGATGAGCATGGTGACGACGGGAAAGACGAAGACGAACGTCAGCACGAGTGGATCGCGCAGGGTGAGCTTGAATTCGGCGCGGATCAGGCGCATGGCGGTGGACTTCATGACAAAGACACCAGCTCTCGGTCGGTCGCCGGGCGCGCCGGCATCGTCGGGTCGGTAGAGGGAGGCGAATCGAGCAGGTGCAGCAGCGCGTCCTCGAGATCGGGCACCTCGACGTCGAGGTCGGCCGGCACCTCGCCCCGGCGGACCAGTTCGGCGCCCACCTGCGCGATCGACCGGCGGTCACCCTGCACTGTGACCGAAGCCCCGCTGGCCGTCACGTTTCGTACTCCGGGTAGACGCCGCAACGCCGCAACCAGCAGCTCGTCGGCCCCGCGGGTGCTGAAGCTGATGCGGGCGCCGCCGGCGTGCCGGGTGACCAGTTCGGCCGGTGTCCCCTGGTCGAGGACCCGGCCGCCGCGCATGGCGACGACCCGGCCGCACAACGCTTCGGCCTCGTCCAGCTCGTGCGTCACCAGCAGCACCGTGGTGCCCTCGTCCCGCAACTGGGCGACGGCCGTCCACACGTCGCGGCGCGCCGCCGGGTCCAGACCCTGCGTGAGTTCGTCGAGGATCACCAAACGGGGGCGGTTGAGCAGGGCCAGCACCAGGAACAGCCGCTGCCGCTCGCCGCCGGACAGCGACGCGAAAGCCGATTTGCGCCGGGCGCCGAGCCCGAACCGGGCGAGCAGCTCGACGCCGTCGCGGGCGGTGCTGGTCGCGAACAGCTCGACCGCCTCGGCCACGCGCAGCCGGTCAGGCAGCGCGGAGTCCTGCAACTGGCTGCCGACGAGCGCCCGCAGGCGTCCGGCTTCTCGGGCCGGGTCGTACCCGAGGACGCGCAGCATCCCGGCATCGGGCCGGCGCAGCCCCTGGATGCACTCGACGGTCGTGGTTTTCCCAGCGCCGTTGGCGCCGATGAGCCCGACGACCTCGCCGGCGGCGACGTCGAGGTCGAGACCGTCGACGACGATGCGGTTCCCGTACGCCTTACGCAGCCCGCGAACGGTGACGATCGGTTCGGTGCCCTTCATGATTGCCATGCCGTTGATTCTTGGACGGCCGCGGGCCGGCCACATCTACCTGCGGGTAGAACTTGAACTCCACCCGATGGCTCCCGACCGGGCCGTCGCCGGAGCGAATACGGTGTCAGGCATGGCCGGTTTCGATTCCTTCGACGACTATCTCGCCCTGCCCCGGGTCACCGACCTGGTGCTTTCACCGGACGGGGCGCGCCTGGTCGCGACCGTCGCTGCCCTGAATGACGACGGCAACAAGCTGATCAGCGCGCTGTGGGAACTCGACCCCAGCGGTGTCGAACCGGCCCGGCGCCTGACCCGCTCGGACAAGGGCGAGACCGGTCCGGCGTTAGGTCCCGACGGCTCGGTGCTTTTCGTGTCCGGCCGCGACGCCGAGGACGACGACCCACCGGCGTTGTGGCAGTTGCCCCCGGTGGGGGAAGCGCAGCGCGTCCTCAGCCGCCCCGGCGGCGTGGCCGCCGTGCACGTCGCGCGCGAGTCGGGTGCGGTCCTGTTCGCCTCGAAGGCCCTGCCCGGCGCGGTCGATCCCGAAGCCGACGAGAAGCGGCGCAGCGCGCGCAAGGAGGCCAAGGTCGGTGCCGTCCTCTACACGTCCTCACCCATCCGCTACTGGGACCACGATCTGGGACCCGACGAGGTGCGGTTGCAGACGGTCGCGGCGGTGCATGAGGACCCTGACGTCGTCGACCTGACGCCGGCGCCCGGGCGTGCGCTCGACGAGACGAGTGCGGCGATCACGCCGGACGGCACGACGGTGATCACTGGTTGGCAGGTGTACGACGAGCCCGGATTCCCGCGGGCCAAGCTGGTTGCGATCGACGTGACCACCGGCGGCCAGCGCGTCCTCGCCGACCAGCCGGACGCGAGCTTTGCCGAACCGGCCGTGTCGGACGACGGTCGCTTCGTCGTCTGCGTCCGCGAGCAGGACACCACCTACGACGACCCGCCCAAGGTGTCGTTGTGGCTCGTCGACCTGCAGACGGGCGACGGCCGCGAGCTCGCGGCTGATCCCGACGTGTGGCCCGCCTCGCCGGCCTTCGCGCCCGGCCGCGAGACGATCTACTTCCTGGCCGACGAGCACGGCCACCGGCCCGTGTTCCGGCTGGACCTCGCGTCGGGGGCCGTGTCACGAGTGACCGCGTCGGGGCACTACTCGAACCTGCAGGTCGCGCCGGACGGGTCGACGCTGTTCGCGCTGCGCGACGCGGTCGACTGCCCCCCACGACCGGTACGTCTGGACGCGTCAGCCACCGACGGCGAAGCCACCGAGCTGCCGGCTCCGGGGACGACCGATGCCACAGGGCGCGTCGAGCGGGTGACGGCAACTGCGGCGGACGGCGCGACGGTCGAGGGCTGGCTGGCGCTGCCCGACGGCGCGTCGGCTGATGCGCCGGCACCGCTGGTGCTCTGGATCCACGGCGGCCCGCTCGGCTCGTGGAACGGGTGGAGCTGGCGGTGGAACCCCTGGCTGATGGTGGCGAAGGGCTATGCGGTGCTGCTCCCCGATCCGGCGTTGTCGGTCGGTTACGGCGCGGCGATGATCCAGCGCGGTTGGGGTCAGTGGGGCGGCGCGCCGTTCACCGACCTGATGACGATGACTGACGCGGTCGTCGACCGTCCGGACATCGACGAGACGCGAACGGCGGCGATGGGCGGCTCATACGGCGGTTACATGGCCAACTGGGTCGCCGGACACACCGACCGCTTCCGCTGCATCGTCACCCACGCGAGCCTGTGGGCGCTCGACCAGTTCCAGGGCACCACCGACGTCCCCGGCTACTGGGTCAAGGAGTGGGGGCTACTGGGCGAACGGCCCGAGCGCTACGACGAGTGGTCGCCGCACCACGCGCTGAAATCGATCACCACCCCGATGCTCGTCATCCACGGCGACAAGGACTACCGCGTCCCGGTCAGCGAAGCGCTGCGCCTGTGGTGGGATCTGCAGCGTCAAGGCGTCGAGTCCGCCTATCTCTACTACCCGGACGAGGGCCACTGGATCCTGAAGCCGGGCAACGCCCGCGTCTGGTACGAGACCGTCTGGGCGTGGTTGGCCCAGCACGTCCACAGTGCAGACTGGCGGCAGCCGGAGCTCCTCTGAGCGTTGGTCGACTCGCCTGGCTGCTGAACTCCTACGGCCTGCGCGCTTCGATCAGGACGCGGGACGAGTGGGCGACGAACGGGCCGTCGGTCTCCATCAGGGCATGCAGGTCACGCAGGCGATCGCGATACCGGTCGACCGTGAAGTCGGGAACCATCCAGATCACCTTGCGCAGGAAGTACACGACGGCGCCGATGTCGAAGAACTCCACGCGCAGGCGCTCCATCCGCACGTCGACGATCTGCAGCCCGGCATCGCGTGCCTCTGCCGTCTCTCGATCCGGATGGCGTGCGCCTGGGACACCGGCCTGCGAGCCGAGGAAGTACTCGTAGAGTTCGGCGACGCTGCGCGGCCCGACATGCTGCGCGAGGTACGTCCCACCGGGTCGGAGCACGCGGGCGATCTCGCTCCACCACACCGTCGCCGGATGACGGCTCGTCACGAGGTCGAAGGACGCGTCGGCAAAGGGCAGCGGCGGCTCGTCGGGATCGGCGACGACCACGACGCCGCGCGGATGCAGCAGCTCGGTCGCGCGCGCAACGTTCGGCGGCCACGACTCGGTGGCTGCCATGGTGGGCGGAAAGCCGGGGACGCCCGCCAACACCTCGCCGCCTCCCGTCTGGACGTCCAGCGCGGCCGGCACGGTCGCCAGCCGATCGCCGAGCAGGCGCTGATAGCCCCACGACGGCCGCTGCTCGGTGGCCCGACCGGCCAGCCAGGAGAAGTCCCAGCCGGAGACGTCCACGGCGCCGGCCTCGGCGACCAGCTCGTCGAAGGATCGAGTCATGCGACCACGATGTCAGGCTGAGCGGAGCGCCGTGGATGCGGGGAAGCCGCGGTCAGCCTCCGTCGAGGCCGGACAGCTGGTGCCGGCCGTCGATGCCGAGCTTGAGGTAAACCCGCTTGAGATGCGTCTCGACCGTCGTGCGGGCCATGTGCAGATCCCGCGCGATCTGAGGATTGCTCGACCCGGCCGCCGCCTGCGCGGCCACGCGGCGCTCGGCCTCGGTGAGCGCATTCGGCCCGGTACGCGGGCGATGGCCGGTCGGTCGGTGGCCGCCGCTCTCGCCGGCGGCGGGGGGAGACACCTGCTCGAGGAAGGCCGCGATCGCCTCGATGATGCCGTCGTGGTGGCCGGCCCACGGGTGGTGGTCAACTCCGGGCAGGACGACCAAGCGCGCCCCTGTGATCGACCCGGCCAGCGCCTCCGCCTCGGCGAGCGGTATCAGTTCATCGGACCGGTGCACGACCAGCGTCGGCACCGTCAGGCTCGCCAGAGCCGGACCGGCGTCGGCGAGGCTCACCGCCGCCATGACGTGCCGGATCATCGCCGGGCTGGCGCCCGCGCGCTCCATCGCCGCGGTCGCGTCGCGAGCCACGGGGTCTGCGGCCGAGCTCGGGGCGAACACATCGAGCGACCGGCCTTCGCCCCAGTGGTTGAGCAGCTCTTCCAGCACCCCGGCGTGCTCGGGCGGCGGCGGCCGCATGGCCGTCCCGTACAAGATCAACGCCCTGACCGGATGGTTGAGCGCGTACCTGATCGAAAGCGGTCCGCCCTCGCTGAAGCCCATCACGACGGGTGATGGCGACCCGGCCGCTTGGACGACCGCGTGAAGGTCGGCCACGCGTTCGTCGGTGGTCGGCGCACCGGGGGTCGGATCCGAGAGCCCGGTGCCCAACTTGTCGTACCGAACGAGCCGGCAGTACCGCGCGAGCTTGCGCATGAAGGTGCGGTAGGTGGCCATCTGCCACTGCAGCTCGAGGTGCGACGTCCACCCCGGCACCATGACCAGGTCCGGCGGGCCGTCACCGAGCACCTGATACGCCAGCGCCCCACAGGGGCCGTCGGCGTACCTCGTCTGCGGGATCACACCGACATCTTCGCGCGAAATACCCGAACTCGGGGATGTGCGCGCGGTCCCGCTTCACCGAGGATCGACTCGTCGTCCCGGCCGCACGCCCTTCGATCGGCCGGGCCACATCAGGTCAGCACTCGTCTCACGGATCGGAGGCCCCATGTACCGGCAACTCACAGCGGATCCGAGCGCGGAGCGTCACCGGCGGGCCTACTCGGACCGTCCTGGCGGATACACGTTCCGGCTCGACGACGCCGAGCTCTCGCGCTTCCGCGCGATGGCCGAGAATGCGCAACGGCACGAGGACCGACTGTGGAGTCGGGCCGGTATCGGCGCAGGGGCCGCAGTGATCGATCTTGGCTGCGGCCCCGGTGCACTCCTGCCGGTGCTCGCCCGACGCGTCGGACCGACCGGGTCGATCACCGCCGTCGACGCTGATCCTGTGGCCTGTGCCGCCGCGCGACACGTTGCCACCGAGCTCGGTACCTCCACGGAAGTGGTGTGCGCGGACGCGACCGACACGGACTTGGCACCCGGACGGGCGGACGTCATCATGTGCCGCAATGTGCTCGTGCACAACGGCGCACGGGCCGGCGCCCTGCTCTCGCACGCCGCCGCGCTGCTGCGCGACGGCGGACACCTGGTCAGCGCCGAGCCCGATGTCGATGGCCTCGATTTCGGCGCCGCGCGCGCCGAGCGAGAGTACGACCGTCGGTGGGCGGCCTTGATGCGCGCCGACGGCAACGACCCGGCCCTCGGCCGCGGTGACCGGTTGGCCGATCTTCTGCGCCGCCAGGGCTGGCGCGTCGTCGACCAACTCTGCTGGACCGATGCGCTCGTGATCGACCGATCTCCGGCCTGGGCCGCTGCGGACGCAATCGTCGGCCGCGGGTTCGCCACGGCGGCCGAGTTGGCCGATTGGCAGCAGGCGCTGGAGCGAAGGCGAGCCGCCGGCCCGCTGCGCTGCTCGCTGACCATGACTGCAGTCCTGGCGGTGCCGCCCGGAGGATCGCAAAGCCGGTGAAAGGGCGACGAAACGCGCGTGAGAGCCGAGCGGCCGACGCTGGGCCCGATCGCGAGCTCCGACGTTCGCTCGCGCACCGACCGAGAGGATCCAAAATGCACCGCTTGCCCATCGCCGCTGCGACCCTTCTGTGCACGGCGTCGCTCGTCGCCGCGTGTTCGTCGAGCGGCGGTCACAGCGCCGGCGTCACCAGCCAGACCGGCGGCGGCTCGACCGGGCGCGCCGGTTCAGTCTCGAGCGCCGCGGCTGGCGCCGCGACCGGTGCTGCGACCGCCCCCTCGAAGGCCGTCGGCGGCGGCTCGGGCGACGCGGCGGCCTTCTGCAAGTTGATCACGAAGAACAACGCAGTCATGCGTGACATCAGCGCGGGTGACAAGAGCGCGGCCGGTGTGGACACGACCAAGCTGCTGCACGACATGGACGCGGCACTCGCGGTGGCGCCGGCCGAGATCAGGAGCGACATGGCCACCGTGGTCGCCTTCGACCGGCAGATCTTCACCCAGCGCAAGGAGCTCAAGAGCACGCCACAGCTCGAAGCCGCCCTGCAGCACTATGGGGCGTGGGTGCAGTCGCACTGCAGCAAGTAGCCCACGCACTCGTCAGCCGAGCGCGGCGGCGGAGGAAGAAAGCTGAGCGCGGACGGCCGCCAGCCGGGCGGTCGCCGGCGCCCAACCGAAGCCGCGCTCGGCGTACTCGGCCGCCGCCCGGTCGACGACCAGTTGCGCTCGGGCCGCGTCACCGTCGGCCAGCGCCAGTGCGGCAACGGTCGGCTGCGCCAGCAACCAGCCGATCCCGCCGTGCGGGGGCCCACGGACCAGACCGTGCGCGTGGTTCGCCGCCCGTTCCAGCTCATTCAGCTCGTGGTGGGTGGCCGCTGCCAGCCTCGTACGGTCCTTCACCCGCAGCTACGGAATCCCGCCGCACCGCTATCTCGTCGGCCGTCGTCTCGACATCGCCCGTCGCCGGCTGCTCGAGGGCAAGGACGCCGCGAGCGTGGCAACAGCGGCCGGCTTCTACGACCAGGCGCACCTGACCCGCCATTTCAAGCGGCTTCTGTCGACCACTCCGGGTTGGTACCAACGCAGCGGTGGTGCGTCCTGGTCGGCGCAGTGAGGTCAAAAACGTACAAGTCAACCGGCCGGCGGCGGACCACGATGGAGCGGTGCATGACGATCCGTTGACCCCGCCCTTCGCGACGAAGATCGCGGTCGCGGTGCGCGACGATCTCGAGTCCTGGCAGCGCCTGAACGTCACCGCGTTCCTCGTGAGCGGAATTACGGCCGCAGATCCCGAGCTCGTCGGTGAGCCGTACGTGGATGCCGACGGACATCAGCACCTCAGCCTCCTCGGCGTGCCGATCCTCGTGTTCGAGGCCAGCGCCGAGACTCTCCGTAACGCGCGCACCCGAGCCCTTGAGCGTCAGATCCCCAGCGCCATCTACACGAAGCAGATGTTCGCCACCGGTTACGACGCCGACAACCGCGGCGTCGTCGCGGCGGTCGCCGGTGCGGACCTGGACCTGGTCGGTATCGGTGTGCACGGTCCGAAGAACGCCGTGGCCAAGATTCTCAAGGGCGCCCACTTGCATCCCTGACCTACGCAACGGACCGCCCACCGGGTCTGGTATGCGTGAGACGATCGCCGTCTACAGAATCGCGCCGAGTTCTTCCGCGTGTTCGAGAACCGTCTCCGGGCTTTCGTCGTCGGGACTGACCACAGGGCCGCGCTGCTTCGTGACGAGGACGAGGGACAGCACAGCGGCGAGAAGGAGGGCTCCGAGGCCCCAGGTGAACGCGACCGTGTAGCCGTGCACGGCTCCTTCGCGGGCGCTGCCGGAGCCGTGACTGGCGATGTAGTTGACGGTGGCCGACGCGGCGATGGTGTTCAGCAGGGCCGTGCCGAGAGAACCGCCGACCTGTTGGGTCGTGTTGACCAGTGCGCTGGCGACGCCCGCGTCACGCGCGTCGACCCCGATCAACGCGGTGCTGGACAGCGCGACGAAGGCGAATCCGATGCCGAGGCTCATGACGATCTCCGCCGGCAGTACGTGAAGCGCGAAGCCGGAGTCGGCGGTGAGCCTGGTGAACCAGGCCATGCCCAGTGCCGCCCCTATGGTGCCGCTGACCATGAGCGGACGCGGCCCGATGCGGGGGAGCAGCGTGCTGGCCAATGCTGCCGCCACGACGATGCCTCCGCTGAAGGGAAGGAAGGCCAGACCGGATCTCAGCGCGGAGTAGTGCAGCGTGCCCTGCATGTAGTACACGAGGAAGAGGAACATCCCGAACAGCGAGAGGCCGATCAGCAGCGACACGAGGAAGGCTCCGGCCCGGTTCCGCTCGGTGAATACCCGCGGCGGCAGCAACGGCTCGGCGGTGTTCTTCTCGATGATGACGAACATGGCGAGCAGAACCGCGGCGACCGCCAGCAGGACGATCGTGCTGTTGGCCGACCAACCGTTCTCATTGGCCTTGGTGAAGCCGTAGACCAGGGCGACGAGGCCGAGGGTGCTGGTGATGACCCCGGGGATGTCGTAGCGCGGCTTGCCCTCGGCTCGGCTCTCCCGAACGACGAGGACGGCGGCGACGGCGGTCGCGATGGCGATAGGTGTGTTCACGAGCAGGGTCCAGCGCCACGACGCGTACTCGGTGAGCACGCCGCCGAGGATGAGGCCCAGCGCCGCTCCGCCACCGGAGATACCTCCGTATACGCCGAAGGCCTTGGCCCGTTCGCGTGGTGCGGTGAAGGTGACAGTGATCAGGGACAGCGCGGCCGGCGCCATGAGAGCAGCGAAGGCGCCCTGCAGAGCGCGCGCACCGAAGAGCTCGCCCTGGTTCTGCGCGAGCCCGCCGATCGCCGACGACACTCCGAAGCCGATCAGGCCGATGACGAATGCCCGCTTCCGACCGATGAAGTCGGCTATGCGGCCGCCCAACAGGAGAAGCCCGCCGAAGGCCAGGGCATAAGCGGTCACGACCCATTGCCGGTTGGCGTTGGAGATGCCCAAGGCATGCTGGGCCGACGGCAGGGCGATGTTCACGATGCTGGCATCGAGCACCACCATGAGTTGGGCGATGGCGATGACGCCCAGTGCCAACCATCGCTTGGGGTCGGCGGGGGGCTCGGCGATATAGGGCTCGGTATGCGGGTCGGTCAGGCTCGTGCTCATCGTTGTCCTTCAATCGGGTTCGGTTCTCCGAGTGGCTGCCCGTCACGCTACGAAGTCAGATCGTCCGAGTCAAGACGATTTCGATGCGACTAATCCGAGTCTGGCGTTTCTGTTCGCCTGGCGGTAACATCCCGGTCATGGGAGCGCGCTACGCGGCCGACGCCGATCCGGCTGCGACCGGTTGTCCCGGCGCTCTCTGGCCGGCCGATCTGACGTTCCTGTTGCACGCGGCGGCTGACCGGATGGCGGTCGACCTCGACAGGGCGGCCGAGGAGATCGGCCTGAACGACGTCCGTGACTGGCTGGTCCTGGCCGCGCTCGACAACGATCAGCAACGGACCCAGCTCGAGCTGAGTCGGCTCGTGTGCGTGGACAAGACGACGCTGATCGCGGTGCTGGATCGTCTCGAGCAGCACAAGCTGATCGTGCGCACGGTCGATCCGGCCGACCGGCGGGTGCGAATCCCGCGCATCACGCCCGCAGGGCGGCGCGTCTACGCCAAGTTCGCCGCCGCGCGTGATGTTGCCGAAGCCCGCGCCCTGGACGGCATGGCGCCGGAGCAGCGAACGCTGCTGCTCACGCTGCTGGCCCAGATCGCCGACCGGCAGAGCGCCGCGCAAGTCGCCGGCTGAGCCTCCTACTGCGCGTTCCAGCTTCCCAGCTTCTCCGGGTTGCGGACGACCCAGAGGTTCTGGATGCGGTCGTCGACAATTCCGAACGCGAATACGGCTGCCGTCGAACCCTGGTGCATTGCCACGAGCCCGGGCTGGCCGTTGACCGTCCGCTCGAGCAGCTCGAACGATTGAGCCAGCCCGGGCAATCCGACCAGGTAACGAGCGATCTCTTTGTTGCCCTCGATCGGATGCAGTGAAGCGCTGGCGAGGCCGCCGCCGTCGGCGACCGCCACCGCTGAGGGGTCCAGGAGATCGACCAACGCGCGGATGTCCTGCGCCTGCCAGGCCTCCTTGAACCTTCGCACGACCGCGCCTCGCCCGGTCGCCGGCGTCGCCACCGGTTGTTGCTCCCGGACGCGCCGTCGCGCCGAGGAGGCGAGTTGACGGCATGCCCCGGGTGTTCGACCGACGATCCGCGCCACCTCGTCGAACGAATACCGAAAGACATCGTGCAAGAGGAAGGCGACCCGTTCGGCCGGCGTCATGGAGTCGAGCACGACGAGGAAGGCCATGTCCACCGACTCGTCGAGGGTTATCCGGTCGGCCGGGTCCACCGCAATACCGCCCCGGGAACCCCTCCATTCCGCTGTGTCGGGCACCGGCTCCGGTATCCATTGGCCGACGTACCTCTCGCGTCGCGTCCGGGCGGACTTCAGGACATCGAGACACACGCGGCTGACCACCGTGCTCAACCAGGCGCCGGGCGCAGCGATCTCGACTCGCTGCTCCGGCGAGAGTGAGTACCACCGTGCGGTGGCCTCCTGCACGGCGTCCTCGGCATCGGCCAGGGAACCGAGGAGGCGGTAAGCCAGGTTGATGAGCTGGCCCCGCTCCCGGGCCAGCACGTCGAGAGCCGGGTCTGCTCCGGGCGATTCCCAGTCACTGGTCATGCGTCTGCTCCCGTCGGTACTGGTAGTCCGACGATCTTCCCGGCCGGAACGTGAGACCTTCGGGGCGACGGCCCGGCGCCCGGCCCGCCTCAGGAGGCGGAGTTGCCTGGGACGGGCCGCCCCAGCGGCGCCGTCGCGATCGAGGCGGGTACGGCTGAGGAGAGGACGAACCTACTACCGGCCGGCCCGGCCATGACGGCTTCGTGCAGGGCGCTGTGCGCCAGCAGGTATGTCCAGGAGTGGAACCAGTCCGTCCACCCGTCGCCGGAATTGCCACTCACCGGGCTCCCGGTGATCGTGACCGGGTCACCGGGCACCGACATCTTGTAGTAGCTCTCGGCGGCCGCGGGCGGCAGATTGACGCAGCCGTGCGAGACGTTGATGTGCCCTTGCTGGTCGACCGACCACCATGCGTCGTGCAGGTAGATGCCGCTCCAGGTGATCCGCACCGACCACGGCACCTCGAGGTCGTAGTAGCCGGGCTGCCCGGGCGCGATGTCGGCCGGCCGCATCCGGACCGGGCTCGCCTTCTCGATCGTGAGGTACGTCCCGTTCGGCGTGTCGTCACCCGGCTTGCCGGTGCTGATCGGCCAGTTGTGCAGCAGCTTGCCGTCGCGATACAGGTGCAGGCGGTGAGTGGCGGTGCTCGCCGTGACGATCAGCGACGTCCCGATCCGGAAGCTGCGCGTGACATCCGCACGGCCGTAGAGGCCGGCCGCGGCCCGCACCCCGTTCAACGCGGCGCGGACGGTCACCGTCGTGTGGGCCGGCCAGTAGTCGCGAGGCCGGAACGTCACGTCCTGATCATCGGTCCAGTACCAGGCGCCGACGACGGGCTGGGACGTCGTGACGTGCAGCGCACGTTCGACGGTGGCCTTGTCGGCGATGGGGCGGTTGAAGCTGACCTGGATCGGCATGCCGACGCCGTAGGTCGCTCCGGCGTTCTCCGCGACCTCGGCCCTGAGCGTCTGCACCGGTGACAAGGTGCGAAAGACGCTGGTGGTCGTGACGACCGGCCCCGCCTCGCTGGTGCCCGTAGCCGTCACCGTGTACCGCGACGCGACGTGCAAAGCCGATGCGCTGGTCCACCGTTGCCGCTGAGCGTCGAACCGCCCGGGCAGTTCCGCGCCGGCGCCGCGCACCGAGACGCTGGTCAGCGTTCCTCCGACCGCGACCACGGTGACCGCGTGATCCGGCCGGACGGCCCGGTCGCCGGTCGCCGGGGTGATCTGCAGTCGCACCGGCTCCGCGGCTGGTTGGCTGGTGGAAGCGGACGGTGATCCGGCGTCGAACGGCGAGCCCGGTGCCGAGGGTGACCCCGATCGTGACCCGCGGTGCGTGTCGGGGCTGCCCAGGCCGCCACTCGTGCACCCCGCGACGGTCAGTCCGGCGACGGCAAGTGCCGCCGCGGCCCGTCCGAACACGCTGATCGGTCGACCCCGGTCTCCACGCACACGCCCTCCCCAGTTCTGCCCCGTCTCATAGTGACGCGCAGCTCGGCCGGTACGTTGCGGGGCCACGGCATCAGCACGGTGACCGTTATCGATACGTGACAAGCCCGCGGGGCTGATCAGCGCCGAGCCCGTTCGGTGATCCGGAGGTAGTAGCCGTCCGGATCGAGCAGCCGGAAGTCCCGCAAACCCCACGGGCGATCGGTCAGGTCCTCGTCGACGGTCCAGCCGGCGGCGCGGACGCGCTCGTGTTCGGTGACGACGTCGTCCACCTCGAGGACGAGTTCGACACCTGTGGGCGGTCGCCGGTGCCGACGATCACCGTCGACCGATGGGCCGGCAACTCCGACACGGACGGAATCTCGCCTCAGCGCCAGGTAGGGATCAGGCCCGTCCCGGCGGTCGACGACCAGTTCGAAAGCAAGCACGCGGGTGTAGAAGTCGGCGGTCACGTTCAAGTCCGCAGGGAAGATCTCGAAGCGCAGGCTCATCGGCATGCTGACAGCAGACACGTTGAAGCCCGCTTCAGGTCAAGCTGGGCCGTGCTTGGCCAACTCGGAGGCGAGGATCTGCGCGCCCCGGCCGAAATCTTCGGGATTGGGGCCGGCGAAGTTGAGGCGGACGAAGGGCGCCGTGGGTTCGGCGGGGAACCATTCGGGGCCCGGCGCGATGAGCAGTCCGGCCTGCTCGCAGTCGCGAGTCAGCCGTAGGACGTCGGTTCCACTGGGCAGCTGGGCCCACAGATTCAACCCTCCGGCAGGTAAATGTTCGACGCGGGCGACGGGTACGTGCTCGGTCAGACTGGCCAGGAGCAGGTCTCGGCGTGCTTTCAGCTGCTGACGCACATTGCGCAGGTGGCTCTGCCAGGCGGGCTGCGTGACGACGTCCAGCGCCGCTGTCTGCAGCAGCCCGCTGACGTACATGGAGTCGGCCGCGTGGTCGGCCAGGATGCGTTCCCGGGCCGGGCCCCGCGCGATGACCGCGGCGATCCGGACGGCCGGTGACACGCTCTTTGTGAGTGACCTGAGGTAAATGACGTGCCCGGCGTCGTCCCCGGCCGCGACCGGAGTTGGCTGCGTGGTGATGCCGAAGTCGCAGGCCCAGTCGTCCTCGATGAGGAACCCGCCGTGCCGACGCACGACCTCCATCACGTGATCGGCAACCTGGGACGGCCACTGCGCGCCGGTCGGATTGGCGTAGTTGGGTTGCGCGTAGAAGACGCGGGCGCCGCTCTCGCGGAAGGCGCGATCGAGCTCGTCCGGGTCCGGGCCGGCCGGCCCCGACGGCACCGGTACGACGTCCACGCCGACGTGCGCCGCGGCCAGAATCGCTCCCCAGTACGTCGGCGACTCCAACAACACCGGTTGCCCGCGGCTCACGAGCGCCCGGAACAACGAGCGCAGTCCGTTCTGACTGCCCGGCAGGACGATGACGTCGTTGGGGTTGGGCGGGGTGACACCCGCCCGGGTCGCCGCACCGATTTCGCTCGCGAACCACGCTTGCAATCCCGGCAGTCCGGCGACCGGCGGGCGGGACAGGGCCGCCTCGCTGCGGGCCGCTCTTGTCAAGGCAGCGCGGACGAGCCGTTCGGGCAGCAGCTGCGAATCGGGATATCCCGAGTGGAGGGCGATGACGTCGGGGGAGGCGCTGCGCATCGCCGCCGCTATCGGCCCGAGCCGCGACTGGTTCCCGCGCATGGCGGCGGTCTGCCAGCTGTAGTCCGACGTCTTGGCCGGGTGAACGGCGCGGACGAACGTGCCGGCGCCGGGTCGGCTCTCGATGACGCCATCGGCGGCGAGGACGCGGAGCGCGCGCTGCACGGTCAGCGGACTGGCCTGGTGGCGCGTCACCAGCTCGCGCGTGGACGGAAGCCGCATGCCGGGCGTCCCCGCGGCGACAATCGCGCGCAGGTCGTCGATGATCCGCAGGCTGCTATCGTTGGACATGAAGAACGACGATAGCGCTATCGCCACAGAGGAACCAGCGTTACGCGTCAGGCCGGCCTCGGGTCTGTTGTGGGGTCTGCTCGGCGTGCTCGCCTTCTCGTTCACGATTCCGTTCACCCGGGTGGCCGACGGCGGGCTGTCCCCGCTGTTCATCGGCGCAGGCCGGGCCGTCGTCGCTGCCGTGCTCGCCGCGGCGGGCCTCCGCCTCTCGGGTCAGCCGTGTCCCAGTTCCCGGCAGTGGCTACGCCTCGCGTGGGTCGCCGGTGGGGTAGTCGTCGGGTTTCCGCTGCTGACGTCCTATGCGCTGACGAGCGTGCCGGCCGGTCATGGTGCGGTGATCATCGCCGTGCTGCCCGCCGCCACGGCGGTGGCGGTGGTCATCCGCTCGGGCGAACATCAGCCGTGGTTGTTCTGGATAGTCGCCGGGATCGGTGCGCTCGCCGCGATCGGCTTCGCGCTCGACCAGGGCGGGGGCTACGGCTCCGTGCGCTGGGCGGACATCTTGCTGTTCGGCGCCGTCGCCGCAGCGGCCGTCGGCTATGCCGAGGGCGGCCTGCTCGCGCGGGAGCTCGGCGCCTGGCAGACCGTGTCGTGGGCCCTGCTGCTCGTGTCGCCGGGAATGCTCGCGCTGCTCGGCGTTGCCGTGCTCCGGGACGCGCCGTCGGCCACCGCCGCGCAGTGGGCGGCGTTCGGATACCTGGCGGTGGTGAGCGCCTTCCTCGGCTTCTTCGCCTGGTACCGCGGACTCGCCCTCGGACCGATGGCGCGGGTCAGCCAAGTGCAACTCGTCCAGCCGGTGTTCAGCATCTGCTGGGCCGGCCTGCTGCTGCACGAGCGGTTGACGCCCGCGACGGCCGCCGGCGCCGTCGTCGTGGTCGGCTGTGCCTTCGTTGCCGTTCGCGTCCGTCTCAACCAGGCCCGGTGACCGCGGCGTTGCCCGTTTGGGAAGTTTCGTTCGGGTACGTGACAAATATCGGATAGCTGGAGTAGAACGGCTTTTGTGACTCAGGACCCCGCGTCTCTACAGTCCAGGAGGCAGTTCGTGATTCCGTTTCGACCCCTCGCCCGGGCGGCAGTCGCCGGCATTCTGCTGGCGCCAGCGCTCGTAGCCGCGGCCCTTCCGGCCGAGGCCGACACCCTGCCCTACGAGAACGCCACCTTGCCCATCCCGCAACGCGTGGCCGACCTCCTCGGGCGGATGACGCTCGCCGAGAAGGTGGGCCAGATGACGCAGGCCGAACGAGGGTCCGTGGACAGCGACCCGTCGATCATCGCTACCGACCACCTGGGCAGCCTGCTGTCAGGTGGCGGCTCGGTTCCGACGCCGAACACGCCCACGGCCTGGGCCGACATGGTCGACCGCTACCAACGCGCCGCACTGCAGGCGCCCCTGCACATCCCGATCCTGTACGGCATCGACACGGTGCACGGCGACGGCAACATGTACGGCGCCACGGTCTTCCCGCACAACATCGGACTGGGCGCCACTCGTGACCCCGCACTCGTCGCCGCCGTCGAGCACATCGCCGCCTCGGAGACCCGCTCGACCGGCCCGCAGTGGGCCTTCGCGCCCTGCATCTGCGTCGCGCGCGACGACCGGTGGGGCCGCACCTACGAGTCGTTCGGGGAGGACCCCGCGCTCGTCGAGCAGATGGAGACGACCATCGACGGGTTCCAGGGCGGCGCCGGCCAGCTCAAGGACAACGACCGCGTCCTGGCCACGGGCAAGCACTTCGCCGGCGATGGCCTGACGACCTACGGGACCGGCTCCAACGACCAGACAACCGGCAACTACCCCATCGACCAGGGCGTCGACCAGGTGGACCGCGCGACGTTTGACCGGCTCGCCCTCGCGCCCTACATCCCGGCCGTCCAACAGCACCACGTCGGCTCCGTCATGCCGTCGTACTCCGACGTGCAGTTCGTCGGTGACGCCACCCGCACCAACATGCACGGCAACGGCGAGTTGATCACCGGTTGGCTCAAGGGCACGGAAGGGTTCGACGGTTTCGTCATCTCCGACTACAACGGCATCGACCACATCCAGCCCGGTGCCGGCACGACCTTCGAGCAGCGCGTCGTACTCGGGGTCAACGCCGGCATCGACATGTTCATGCAGCCCTCCAACTTCGCCCAGTTCGAGGCTGCGCTGACCGATGCCGTGAACACCGGTCAGGTGTCCATGGCCCGGATAGACGACGCCGTCAGCCGGATCCTCACCAAGAAGTTCGAGCTCGGGCTCTTCGAGCACCCCTACACCGACCGCACGCACCTGCCCGAGGTCGGCGACGCCGCCCACCGAGCCGTGGCCCGAAAGGCCGTGCAGGAGTCGCAGGTGCTGCTGCGCAACCAGAAGCACGCCCTGCCGATCCGGCGCAACGGCGGCACCATCTACGTCGCGGGGAGCAATGCCGACGACATCGGCAACCAGGCCGGAGGATGGACGCTCACCTGGCAGGGCGGCTCGACCAATGTCATCCCGGGTACGACGATCCTGCAGGGCATCCGTCAGCACGCGGGCCACGCAAAGGTGACCTACAGCGCGACCGCGTCGGCGCCGGTCCCGCACGGCGCGACCGGCGTGGTCGTGGTCGGCGAGACCCCGTACGCGGAGGGCTTCGGCGACGTCAATGGCCCGCAGTGGGCGTACGACCCCGGTGATCACAACGTGCCCCGCCCGGTCAAGGACATGCAGCTCGCCGCCGCTGACAAGACCGCCGTGGACCGGGTCTGCTCGGCCGCGGCGAAATGCATAGTGGTCGTCGTGTCGGGACGCCCGCTGCAGATCGACCCGCAGCAGCTCAGCGAGGCCGACGCGCTGGTGGCGGCGTGGCTTCCCGGCAGCGAGGGGGAGGGAGTGGCTGACGACCTGTTCGGGACCGCGCCGTACACCGGCAAGCTGCCCGTCACCTGGCCGCGCACCGTCAGCCAGGAACCGATCAACGTCGGTGACCCGAGTTACGACCCGCTCTACCCGTACGGCTTCGGCTTGCACACGTAAGAGCTCGAAGCAGCCGTCGAGGCGGAGCGGGCGGGTGTGTCTCCGCCTCGACGGCCCATGATCCACACCGGCATCGCCGCCGAATCGGGTTCTACCGCGCGGCCGGCGACACCGCCGATGGGGCTGCGAGCGACACCAGGGCCAACAGTTCGTCCGTCAGGCTGAGCTGACGTCGTTCAGGACCACAGCTCGAAGGGTTCGTCGATCTGCTCGCCGCGCAGGAACGGCTCGAGGAGCGCGGGCAGGTTACCCGGGTAGAAGCGTTCACTGCTGTGGACGATCTTCGCTTGTGGCCACCAGCGAAAGCCGAAGTAGTCCTCGCGTTCGTAGTCGAGGCGCTGGGCCTCGTCGACGTCGGGTCCGGGACCGGACAGGCGGACCATCACGATCACTTCATCTTGCAGGTGGCGAGTCTGTCGATGGACAAACGATGCTCGGCGGCGCCACGTGGGTGATCCGACTTGCGAGCGCTCGACGACGATCCCCGTTTCCTCGAGCAGTTCCCGGACGGCAGCGTCGAGATATGTCTCGCCGGGATCCAAGCCGCCTCCGGGCAGCTCCCACCATTGGCCGAGGTCAGGATGGTCGGGGTCGTGCGTGTGAAACAGCAGGATCCTGGCGCCGGCGTCCAGCACGACGAGGCGGACGGCACTGCGCTCGATGATCGGCAGGTCATCGGGCAGTGCGGGCCGAGATTGCTGTCCCTGCCCCATCGTCAGCCGACTGCCTCTTCCGCGCGCTCGTCCCGCTCGGCTCTCGCCGCTCGCGGTGGCGTGGTCGGCCGCCGGCGTTCGCGGACGCCGGCCTCACCGTCGCCACGCTCGAGCCAGAGCTTGACCGCGGAAGCGGCCTGTATGCGCGTACCCGGGTCGGGGGACTGGCGGACGACCACCGTCGGCCGCACATCGTCGCCGCTGTCCCGAAGCTCGATGCCCGGAGTTGCCGAGACCGCCTCGAGGCCGGCGTGGGTCAGGATCCCGAGAGCGTCGGCCGATGTGAGGCCGACGAGGTCGGGCACCGCGACCGTTCGCCGGCGACGAATGCGTCCGGCCAGTTCGATCGCTGCGCTCGCCCCGATGCGGGCACGTTCGTCGGGCGGTGTCTCGGCGTCGCAGTCCAGCTCGCGCCAGCGTTCCCACGCCGATTGCCGGCTGATCGTGAGCATGGTCGCGATCTCGGTCCACGACTTCCCATGCCTCCGCGCCGTGCGCACCGCCAACAGCTCGGCCTGGTCGAGGGAGCGGCGGACGTCGGCGACGCCGGCGAGGGCGCGCAGCGCGGCGTCGCCGTCGTCGGGTGCTTCGCCGCCCGGCAACCAGGGACCCAGCCGCTTCCAGAGCTTCGACATGCTGTCAGGTTAGCCTGACAAACGGCCGAGATGTCAGCTCGGGCGCTTCTTCGCCGCTCTTGTGCAGACACGCCGGCAACGACCGGCGAGTCGGCACAAGAGCGCCGCTCCTCGCCTGACCACAGCCTGACCCACGATGAAGGGCCCCAGCGCCGCGGCGCTGGAGACCTTCGAGATTCCGGCCGCGCGTGGCCCTGGGCCCCGCAGCCGGCGGCGCGCTGCTGGCAACGTCACTCGACACCGTCTGGTGGGGCGGCGTTGGCGGCAGCACTGACCGGAGCCGGCTTACTCCGCCTCGGCGACCGGATACCCGATCCGCTCTTGCCGGCGCAATGCCCTGTGCCGCAAGGTTCAACGCCTGAGCGTGTACGCCTGAGCGTGTCAGCCTGAGTGGAACCGAAATTTCTCGCCGCGGGAAACGGCGTCGGCGTACGCGACCAGTTCGGCATCAGACAGGCTGACACCGATTCGCCGGAGCGCGAGGAGGACGAGGGGTTTGATGTCCTCGGCAGGTTTCCCGGTGTGCTTGTCGCGCAACTCGGCATCGAGTTCGTTCAGCCGTGTCGAGGACTGAGCGAAGATCGACTGCCCGCCGCCGACATTCATGTTGAACACCACGTAGCCAGCATCGCACGCCGGGGTGGGGGAGGGCGCAGTCCTTCCGGCCGCCCGCTTGCGGCCTCGGCGAAATGTTCGCCGGGACAAGTCCGCGGTGGGCACGGGATTCTCGGCGCCCGAGCATCTGCGTGATCGCGGTGGCGCCGTACGCCGAGTCAGGGTCCCGGGGGTGCCGGGACGCATAGTCCGCCGCTGCAGACGTTGCTGACTGCGCAGTCGGCGTTGTTCGTGCAGGCGGTGAGGCAGGTGCCCGACGGTCCGCACGTATATGGGCGCGGGACTGCGTGACACCGACGCAGGATCCGCTGCCGTTGCAGGTCGAGACCGTAGAGTGCGTCGCGTCAGCGCAGATGGCGGGCCGCAGACCGTCCCGGCGGGAGCCAAGCTGCTCACGCAGGTGCCGTTGGAACATTGGCTTCTGCTGCACGTCGAGCTGGGTGGGCAGACAGTCCCGCAGCTGCCGCAGTTCTGCGGTCGCTGGATAGGGTGACGCACAGCCCGTTGCACAGGGTCTGGCCACTCTGGCAGGACGTCGTGCAAATGCCGTTGACGCACGTCGCGCCTGTGGCGCACGCATGACCGCAGCTGCCGCAGTTGGTATTGCTGGTCGCGAGGTCGATGCACGTCCCGTTGCAATCGGGTCTGGCCCGACGGACAGCCGAGCGGACAGGTGCAAGGAAGGACAGTCTGCTGGCGGCTCCGGTCGCATTCGTATGGTCCGGGGCAGTGCTCGCGCGCCCTAGTCGAACATCCGTGGGTGAGTTAGCTCGTCGGATGCGCCGGGACCAGCCGGACACTGACGCACTCAGCCACCCATCAGGGCTTCAGAACAGCGCGCAAGATCTTTTCCCGTTCCTGGAACCGACTTCCAAAACCTTCTCGAATAGCCGGTAGCAGTACCGTGCCGGGACCCTCCTGGCCCGACGGAAGGGAAACAGCGTATGAACAAGTCAATCCGGTGGGCACTCCCCGCCGCAGCACTCGGAATCGCGGGCCTTGGCCTGGCCATGCCGGGCGGCGCATCCGCGGACACCGCATCGACCACCTACACGGCCTCCTTGCAACCGGTGCCGTTGAACACACCGTCCGGTGCGGCCTCCGGGACTTTCACGGTGGCGCTCAACGGTAATCAGGCGACCATTAGCGAGCACGTGACCGGTTTGGGGGACAAGCTGCCGACGGACAAGGCCACGCTCACCGCGCTCGGCATCCCCTCGTCGTTCGCCGGCGCGCCCTACCCGCACGTGCAGCACATCCACGTCAAGGGCTCGCACGAGTGCCCGACCGCATCCGCCGACAACAACCATGACGGCGTGCTCAGCACCACGGAGGGCCAGCCCGCATACGGCCCGATCGGCACCACGCTGTCGACCAAGGGTGACACCAGCCCCAAGGCCGCGACCAACGTGCTCGTCGCTCCCTCTGGCGGCAGCTTCAGCTACAACCGCACGATCACCCTCGATGCGGCCACGGCCTCCGCGGTCCGGAACAACAACGCAGTGATCGTGGTGCACGGCTTGGATCCGGCCACCGCGCCGAAGAAGTCGCTTACGACGCCGAATGACCTGGGGGTTCAGTTCCCGGGCCAGAAGAACAAGCTCGCGCTGATCGCAACCTCGCCGGCCATTTGTGGCCCGCTGGTCGCGTCGCAGATGTCGAGCACCCCGGTGGGGTCGAGCCCGACCGGTGGCGGTAGCACGTCC